>NZ_JAWPOT010000228.1:0-738 GCF_033344415.1 Vibrio sp. 1727 | reverse complement strand
TTCACTTAGGTAGATCCGATGAAACGTGGCCGAACGCCCTTGCTGAGTAACGATTTTACCTAGCAGCGCTGGGTAGCTATCGATAAACAAGCCATCTTCATCATGGTAAGGCAAGTTTGGATGATACCTCAGCACCGAATCCCATTCAGGACGAAGCCGCGTCACAATGCCACGACGATGCAAGTAGTTCCAAACTGGTTGCGCACGAGTATCTGCAAGAGAAAACGTTTCTCCCCAGGTTTGATTCAAGCGATGGATAATCGCTTTGTCCTCGTCCTGCTTTCTAGCCTTCCAATCAACAGCGTTACGCGTTATTGCCCGAGAAGGTGCTTGTATTTGTCCGGGTTGAATACCAAGAACTTGGCCAATTGCTTCAATAGACTGAGCAAAGTTCCATCCATTGATCCAAGACAACAGTTCAAAACCATCATGAAAGATACCGCAGGTATTACAAACGCCGCCACCGGTATATTCAGCATCTTTGAACAGCCTAAAGCCATCACGACCGCCATGAACAGGACAAGCCACATGACGGCCTTTTCGAGCAATAGCGGCATCAAGTTCTGGCACCAATGCCGCTAATACTTGAAGCCATTGGCCATTAAGATATGGCCTTACTGTTTCAATTTGTAAAGGTAACGCCATATAACCTCCTTAAATAAAATGCCGACTCCTACCCCAGGTGGTAAAAGTCAGCTTAGGTCCAGCATTAGCCGTTCGGTTAATACAGGAGCGTTA
>NZ_JAWPOT010000227.1:0-739 GCF_033344415.1 Vibrio sp. 1727 | reverse complement strand
GGTGGTAAATCCGCGAGTTCATGCGTTACTTGGAAGTCGCTGACCATAGCACACACTTCGTTTACTGGGCCGTCTAAGAACGCTTGCTCTTCAGCGCTAAGTTTTGGCGCTTGAATTGCGTGTAATTTTTCCCATTCAGGTTTACCTTTGAATAGCTCAGCTTCCCACCATACTGTACCAGCATCTAGAGCTTCTTTTTCAGTTTGAGACATCGCAGGTAGCACAGTCGTAAACAACGCCAGTGCCTTACGGCTAATAAGCGATTGGCGGATACCAGAAACGGCAAAGACCGCGATTGCAAGCACATACAGTGCCCAGCCAATAACGCCAACTGAGCCTGTGATAGTCAGCACTAGCATGGCAGCAGTTAGTAGGCTGACGGATTTAACGAGTGACATTCTGTGGTAAAGCGTAATGCCTAACACAACAGCCATCGCAACGATAGAGAGCAAGATGTCCATATAATTTTTCCTTTTCAGACTTTATAAATGTTGTACGTCTGTATTTTGGTAAGAGGTCTAACCAGTTGGTTTAAGTGTAATCAAAATATTAAATAAATGTAAAACACAAGATTGAGTAAAAAGTGATCTAAGTAGAGTTAAAATTCTAAAGTTGCGAATTGAGTGATGGTTTCGTAAGCAAGTTGACAAGTTTATTACTGTCACCAATCCAAATCTGGAGGTTCGCTATCGACACTAATTCTCGTCTGTGGGTAAACTCAGTGTTATGAAATGTCCGG
>NZ_JAWPOT010000226.1:0-740 GCF_033344415.1 Vibrio sp. 1727 | reverse complement strand
CCGCAGTATCTTAGCGTTATGGGTTACTATTACGCCGGCATTACTGTTGGCGTGGCGAGTAACCTTTCGTACCGTTTTGGCCTATTTGCGAAAAATGGGCTTCAACACACGCACCGCTATCATCATCGGCCAGACCCCTCACGGCATCACCCTTGCCAACGAGATTCAAAACCACACCGAGCATGGTGTTCTATTTGACGGCTTCTACGACGAACGCTCTAGCGACAGATTGCCTAGCTCCGAATACCCAATCAAAGGCGCGGTAAACCAAGCGTTAGAACGGGCAAAACGAGGAGAAGTCGATTACGTATACATTGCGATGCCAATGCATGCTAAAGAGCGCATTGCTTCCATCCTGAACCAGTTCTCCGACACCACAGCGAACACTTATCTGATCCCGGATTTCTTTACTTACAACCTGCTCCATTCTCGCTGGGATCAAATTGGTCAAGTTCAAACTCTCAGCGTGTTCGATACGCCTTTTGCTGGCGTTTCATCCTGGATTAAACGCTTCGAAGACATTTTGTTTTCTAGCATTATCTTAGTGTTGATATCACCAATCCTGCTTGCTATCGCCATTGGTATTAAGTTGACGTCAAAAGGCCCTGTAATATTTAAGCAGCATCGTTATGGTTTGGACGGTCGAAAAATCGAAGTTTGGAAGTTCCGCTCGATGACGACGATGGATCAAGGCCCAAACATCAAGCAAGCCACGAAAAACGACCCTCGTATTACTCCGT
>NZ_JAWPOT010000225.1:0-742 GCF_033344415.1 Vibrio sp. 1727 | reverse complement strand
CCGTCAACGCGAAGAAACCATGGACATGCTCGTACAGCAAATTCCACTCGAGCTTTGGGCTACGGCACTGAAAGGTTCGGATATCACGTTGCAGCAAGCGATCAAACGCTCAATGCCACAACGTATGGTGAAAGCGCTAGAAGACGATATGGAAGCGCGTGGTGCAGTTGCACTAAGTCGAGTTCAGAAAGCACGCCAAGACATCATGCAAATGGTGCGCGAGCTTGATGAGTCGGGCGAAGTTCAGTTGCTTCTATACGAAGAGCCAACGGTGGAATAAAGCATGGCAGAACAAAGATCGAACATTATGCGACTGCCTCCAAGTGGTTACCGTTTACACCGTTTTCCGCCGCTGGCTCAGCCAGTTGCGGTTGATGAAGAGTTCGGCTTGGACAACCAAGGTTGGCAAGAGTCGCAAGTGGACATTCAGCAGCAACTTGAAGCAGGTTTCCAACAGGGGCTGCAACAAGGTCATGAAGAAGGTTTACGCCAAGGTATCGAGCAAGGTAAGCAACAAGGCTTGCTCGATGGTCAGAAAGAAGGCTTTCAGAAAGGATTTGTTTCTGGTGAACAAGCTGGTAAGCAAGGCTTTTTAGAAGCGGCGAAGCCAGTTAATGACTTGTTCCAAGCCTTATCTCGCTGGCAAAGTGAAAAAGAGCAGCAGCAACGCCACATGATTTGTGAGTTAGTACAGAAGGTGGCTCAGCAGGTGATTCGTGCCGAGCTTACTCTGATGCCACAG
>NZ_JAWPOT010000224.1:248-743 GCF_033344415.1 Vibrio sp. 1727 | reverse complement strand
ATAGGTAGTTAATAGTTATTATGTGTTTGCCACAAACAATCCGAGCAAACAAACTTAGATATTGGATACATAGCTCGGAAAATCCACCTGCTCCCACAACTGTTTGGAGAGTTCTTCTTGCGAATCCCACGCCCCTTGTAAAACCCAATTCACGATGGCTTGTGCAACGTCGGGGTATTTAACACTCTCAGCTTGCTGCTCTTTGAGCCACTGACGTACGGTAGAAATGTCTAAACTGTCCATTGCAGTGGCTAACCCAAGATCTTCAAGCGTGGCTACGTTGCTCTGCTGTTCAAATTGTCCTGCCAGTGGTTTCATTAGCAGTTTTTTGCCAAGAGAAAGTGCTTCTGAAGGCAGTTCAAAACCGCCATTGGCGATGACCCCACAGCAACGATGTAGATGGTGCTGAAAGTTGGTATGGCACAGCGGACGCAATTCTATGTTCTCCACTTTCTCTACTTCTATCACGTCGGGGTGATAACAAATAAACGTCTG
>NZ_JAWPOT010000224.1:0-238 GCF_033344415.1 Vibrio sp. 1727 | reverse complement strand
TCTGCTGATTAAAGTGGAACAACAGGTCGCAGATGTCCTCAATCGACTCAAACGGTAAATACACCAACACGAAATCATCGTTATCCGCTTGGTTATCCAAAGTGTGAACGATGGGCGGTAGCAACGGCTGATCAAAGTGATACCAGTGCAATCCAAGCTGATGTTGAGATGGAGCAAAATACTCAAGTACTGATTTATCCAGCCAGCTCGCCCCCTTCAGAGGCACTGGATAACGAAA
>NZ_JAWPOT010000223.1:0-743 GCF_033344415.1 Vibrio sp. 1727 | reverse complement strand
AATATAAGTGATAAGTATTACCATTTGCATTAAATTTACATTCTTTGCATTTGCAAAGTTTTGTAAAGAACTCTCTGATGAAGAACCGCTCATACGAGATCCAGATCACAAATCGAGTTCACTTCATTGTTACCCGTTATTGTCTGAACACCAAACTCACGGTTAAACCACCTTGAGAACGGTTCTCTGCATTGACGGAACCACCCATCATTCGCATCGATTCCTTAACGATCGCCAGTCCAAGGCCGTATCCACCAAGCTTTTTGTCTCGCGAGGCATCCAAGCGGGTAAACGGGTTAAAGATATCGGATAACTTGTTCTCTGGGATGCCAGGCCCATCGTCAGAGACAGACATAACCAGATAAGCCTGCCCATTGATTTCTTGATTAGTCAGAGTCACTTCGATCCGAGCATCTTCACCCGCGTATTTGATAGCGTTGCCAACTAGATTATTCAGACAACGCACCACGAGAGTATCTTCACAGTAAGCTCTCGGCTCGGTCACACGAGAAACAAATACAATGCTCTGTGATTCCCTCAAATCGATTTTGCAACGCTCAACTTGTGGGGCTAGTAGCACTTCAAGATCACTACGCTTGGTCTCTTTGTCGTAGCGAGCATTCTCAAGGCGACTAAATTCCAAAATGTCACTGATTAGATGATTCAGCTCTTTGGCTTCGTCTTCCAACCGCGTCACTAGTTCTTGTTCGCTTTCACCAACTCGTTTACGCAATAGGTGCAAA
>NZ_JAWPOT010000222.1:0-745 GCF_033344415.1 Vibrio sp. 1727 | reverse complement strand
TCTTATCAAGCTTTGCCCAACATTCTCAGCAACGTTCCGTCCTGCTTAATAAAGTGATGCATAAAGCTGGCACCAAGGTGCAAAACCAATAGGAATGGCAACAACGCTTCACCACTAAACTCGTGGATCCCCTCGCCCAGATCTTTCAGCATGTGTATTTCTCTGCCAGAACTCACTAATTCAAAACCAAACAGGCTCAGACCGTACCCTTCTCCTACAGAAACCGCGATACCAGACAAAGGCAACACCACAGTTAAGGCCAAAAGAGAGTACATAACCACAGCCGCCGCGATAGACTCAAATTTACTTCTTTCAGTCATAGGTTTTGGCATACCCGCAATGAGTCTCCCAACTAACCTAGGCACGCTCAAGGCTAAGACTAAAAGTCCGAATGACATGTGAGCATTAAAAAGTAAGTTGTTTGATTCATCATCCATAACTAGACCAGAAATGAGTACCGCAATCATTCCAAGCCCGATAACCCAATGGAAAAACATCATTGATTTTGAGATTGCATTGTTCGTTTTCGCGTCCATCTTCTTTCTCCATGTAAAAGACATGGTTATTCTTCACATGAGCCATGAATAAAAGATGAATACTTTATTCAGACAAACCACTCTCAGACGAACTAAACAGGTCGCCGCCCTCTAGTTGTGGTCCGTGTTGATACGATAAAAATAAAAACTTACGCCCATACTCAATATCCTTCCACACCCTCACTCTTATACTCTTTCCCAAAATGAGT
>NZ_JAWPOT010000221.1:0-750 GCF_033344415.1 Vibrio sp. 1727 | reverse complement strand
AAATTGAGTTTAAAGGTCAAAACATGGCCTCACTCAGCGACAAAGAGCGGTTCGATCTGAAAAAAGACGTACAAATGGTGTTCCAAGATCCATACGGTTCGCTTTCACCACGTATGACCATCGGGGAAATCATCACTGAAGGATTAACCGTCCACCGGCCATATTTAAACAAGAAAGAACGCATGCAAAAAGCGCGTGATGTTCTGCGCGAAGTACGTTTGGATCCCGCATCAATAAACCGCTATCCGCACGAATTTTCCGGTGGGCAACGTCAACGTATTGCGATTGCACGAGCCTTGATTTTGGAACCGTCGTTTATCTTGCTTGATGAGCCGACCTCGGCCTTAGATCGCTCAGTGCAACTCACTGTCATCGATCTTCTCAAAGACTTGCAGAAAAAACACAATATCGGTTATTTGTTCATAAGCCATGATTTATCAGTGGTTAAGGCGCTTTCTGATCGCGTATTAGTGATGCAAAAAGGAGAAGTGATGGAGCAAGGAAGCGCACAAGAGATTTTCCATCACCCAAAAAGTGAGTACACTAGAAAACTGATTGATGCCTCATTGTATCTTGAGAACGATGAAAGTCAAAATGATGCTGCTTAGATTCATCACAGTTTCATATTAATGAACTAGGATTAAGTAAAGATGATTATTTCATCTTTACTTGAGAATGGCGTAGCTGCCTTTCGGTTTGGCCGCCGAGACTGGTTGGTTCATCGAGTCAGACTTAGTCAACCTGACTCAA
>NZ_JAWPOT010000220.1:0-751 GCF_033344415.1 Vibrio sp. 1727 | reverse complement strand
CATTTACTTGCCCTCCGCAACCGTTAGTGACACTGGCAGAGTTAACATACTCGGTGCAATTTGTTTGTTTGCCATAGCAAACGCCTTATCTAGCTCGGTCTTTTGTTCCGAACCAACAGGCTGCCAGGCTTGTTGCTGTTGCGACCAACTCCAGAATTTGTCACCAGACAGGCTACGCGCAACCAAAGATACACGGCCCAAGTAAAGGACATCTGCTTCCACTTTTTCGTTAGCATCTAGGTTAATTTTGCCTTGGTAGATACCAAGCTTGGTGCCGTAGTCCATTTCAATTTGGTAGGCTTCTAGGATTCGACGGAATTTCTCTGCGTCGGCAACATCGGCTCGCGTCATCAGATCATCAAGCTTCGCAATGCGTTCTTCACGCTGAGCTTTACGAATAGGTTTGTCGCTGGCCACTATGCGCTTGAGTCCTTCAAGCATGTGATACATCAATGGCACGACACCCTGACGAGTTTGAGCAATCTGCTCAATTTGCTCGTTCAAGCTGTTCACTTCTTGATGTTGGCTCTCGACCAAACTTGAAAGATGATCACGATAAATCTTCAAGTTGCTGACTTCTTCCTGAAGCTGTTCGATTTCCGCTTCCAGCGTCAGAGCCTTTTCTGCGCTTGCATCAATACGTTTTTGGCTAACCGCTGATGCTTGGTTAGTTTTACTCTGCACTGCTTGTGCATCGTTTAAATTCGCCGCCTGAGCAGGAATCAAAACGGATGAGATCAACAGAGCGATA
>NZ_JAWPOT010000219.1:0-754 GCF_033344415.1 Vibrio sp. 1727 | reverse complement strand
GATGTCGCTGCAATGTGTTCGTGGTGTGTAGTAAGAATCACGTCTCCCGGCTCGAAATGCAGACCATTAATGATCGAACATAGACCGTCAGTCGTGTTGCGGCTTAAGATGATTTCATCAGCATTTGCGCCAAAACCTGGTGCAATCTCTGCGATCATGTCTGAAACGTAAGGGAACTTACCAAACTTACCTTTCATGTCCCATGGGAACTTCGCCACTAATTTGTTGTTGTCTTCATAGCCTTCAAGAACATGTTTCGGCATTGAGCCTGTTGTACCAATGTTCATGTAAGTCGTTCGTTTATCCAAAACGAACTGCTTTTGCACTTTACGCCAAAAACGCTTATCGTGCTTTCTACCTAGCCCGCGGCTGCTCCAATCAATTTTCTGTTCTCGAGCTTGTGCTACACCTGAAAAAGCAGAAGCACCAACACCAGCTACAACGGCACCCGTTGCGCCTTTAAGAAAATTACGTCGGCTGCGATTAGTCTGAATAGAATCCTTGTCGCTCATTTTTTCGATCCTTGTCGGAAATTAGCCATATTATTAATTTTTAAACGCGTAACTATCTGTTACTAAAACATTATTACCTATTCAAACCAGACTTTAATTTTTTACTCTGCCATTAAGTGACTTTAGTTCCACTTTTTTAGCTTATTTGATGACATAAGCAACAGTTTCGCCTCCAACCAATAAACAACTGAATACATATTAAAATATTCATTAAATTGACTATTTTTATGATAAACGCTTAA
>NZ_JAWPOT010000021.1:0-106797 GCF_033344415.1 Vibrio sp. 1727 | reverse complement strand
AAACTCGGTATGTTGTTTAAGAACTGATCAACATGGGGCTACCATGTCTTCTCACCGAATTAAGCAACAAAGCCCATGTTGCTCACCATTACTTGTGCGCTCGTGCTTGGCGGCTGTAGCTCACCTAACCCGTACGGAGATGCATACGGCTCATCCGACACTCGCAAAGTTCAGCAGGTTTACTACGGCACAGTAGAAAAAGTAGAACCCGTAACCATTGATGCCTCTACCCAATCCAATGCCATTGGCACCATCGCTGGTGCTGCCGTGGGCGGGATCTTAGGCTCAAAAGTTGGGGGCGGTTCTGGCTCGGATATCGCTGCCATTGGTGGTGGTCTATTGGGTGGCTATGCAGGCAGCAAAGCGGCTGAAGCAACCGCGAAAAGAAATGGCGTGAATCTGACCATTCGTTTAGAGGACGGAAAGATTATCTCTATTGTTCAAGAAGCAAATCCAAACATGATTTTCCAACCAGGCCAAGCGGTCCAAATCAATGTTTCTGGTAATGACGCCAGAGTCGTTCCTCGTTAATTCGGACGAACCAAACCTTTGGCCTGCTTTAATTCAAACACCTAACCCGCGCAAGCTTACATCACTGGCTTGTTAACTTGCGCGTTTCTTTTCGTATCAAACTTGATCGTCGTCAATGGAACATCAATCTCCCACACCTTTCGATGTTCAAATGACATCAAGTTGCTAGCATGAGCCCATTCCAGATAACTTTGGGCTTGTTATGACTCCGACTGTTGACCACGTACTCCTTAATATCGCGCTAAACCTCAGCTCAAATCGCTCTCACGAGCAGCAATATCAAAATCTCATTGATGGGGTCGCGCAAGTATTCCCATGTGATGCGAGCTGCCTGTTTATCTTCGATGAGGATGGGTTTCTAACTCCTGTCGCGGTAAAAGGCTTATCCAGCTCGGTCTTAGGTCGTCGCTATTTCCCCAAAGCGCACCCTCGCTTAGATGCCATTATTCATAGCCGAGAACCGGTGCGTTTCGATGCCGATTGTTCACTGCCGGATCCTTTTGACGGCACACTATTAACCGAAGACCAGTGCATTGATGTTCATGATTGCATGGGCTTTAGCTTGTATGTCCAAGGCCAACTTGTTGGTGCACTAACGATGGATGCCCTAACGGTGGGCGCGTTTGATGACATCGATCCTGTCGCTATCGAAACCTTTGCAGCTTTGACCGCTGCGACATTGCGTAACATTGCGCAATTAAAAGCACTCAAAACACAAAACCAGAAGCAAAAAAGTGTCACTCAAACCCTTATCCAGCAAGCCCGTTCTCAACATGGCGAAATGGTGGGTTTGAGTCCGCAGATCAACCAGTTACGAAACAACATTGCGACCGTTTCTCAATCAGATTACGCGGTACTTATCTTAGGAGAAACCGGAACTGGTAAAGAACTGGTCGCGCACTCGGTACACGCGCAATCTCATCGTAGCGATAAGCCGATGATTTACGTCAACTGTGCGGCCCTGCCTGAAGGTCTGGCTGAGAGTGAACTATTTGGCCATGTCAAAGGCGCATTTACAGGTGCTAATAGCCACCGTGCCGGTAAGTTTGAACTGGCAGACGGTGGAACGATTTTCCTTGATGAAGTGGGCGAACTGCCTATGATTTTGCAAGCAAAATTGCTGCGCGTAATTCAGCAAGGCGAGCTGCAACGTGTGGGTAGCGATCAGCATTTGATGGTCAATGTGCGCATCATCGCCGCGACCAATCGACAACTAGAAAAAGAGGTCGAATCTGGCACGTTTCGAGCAGACCTTTTCCACCGTTTGAACGTGTTCCCAATCCAAGTCCCCCCACTGCGTGCCCGTGACGGGGATATTCCCGTTTTAGCAGGATATTTGTTGGAAAAAGTACGCCAACAATTCAATGCTCCCAATCTGCACGTTCACCCTAAAGTGTTGACTCAATTGGAATTTTTACCTTGGTACGGAAACGTGCGCGAGCTCGAACACACTTTAACTCGCGCGGCTTTACACGCCATTCAACAAGGCGCAAGCACGATCATGCTTAACCATTTCGACACCTCATTGGCTCTCGATGATGTAAAAAACACATCGCATTATCTGCCTAAAGAAAGCCAACCAATGCGAGAGCTAATAGAAAGTTATCAGCGTGATTTAATTGAACATGCTTTGAGCCAAACTGGTGGCGTTTGGGCAAAAGCAGCGGAGTTTTTACAAATGGATCGCGGGAACTTATATCGGATGGGTAAAAAGCTCGGGATCAATAAATAACCAACCACAAGAAGCCGATGTAATTAAGACATCACCCCCGTTGTCTTAATTACATCAATCATTCGCCTAAAAACAATAAAATCCTATATAAATCAACAAAATAAAAATTGGCACACATTCTGCTCTCTAGCGGTCAACATCACGACTATTAAAACAATCACTGGAGAACCCAATATGTTCTGTATTCAATGTGAACAGACAATTCAAACCCCTGCTGTTAAAGGTTGTTCTTTTGCACAAGGTATGTGTGGTAAAACTTCTGAAGTATCTGACCTGCAAGACGTGTTGGTTTACACACTGCAAGGGGTTTCTTTTTGGGCATCAAAAGCACTTGAATTCAACATCATTAACGATGAAATCAACCAATGGGCACCAAAAGCATTTTTCTCTACATTGACGAACGTAAACTTTGACCCTGAACGTGTCCTAGAGCTAACTTCTCAAGCAGCAACGTACAAAGCATTGCTAAAAGAGCAAGTGATATCGGCAGCAACGCTTACTGATACCGAAGTTGCAGACATCCCTGTTGTTGCTCACTTTGAGCTACCAAATAGCGCAGAAGCGATCTTAGCTTTTGCTCCTCAAGTTGCCGTTAACCGTGGTAAAGACCAAGTACATGAAGATGTGATTGGCCTGCGTCTACTTTGCCTATACGGCCTTAAAGGTGCAGCCGCGTACATGGAGCACGCACGTGTTCTTGAGCAAACCAACAACGATATCTATGCCGAATACCATGAAATCATGGCGTGGTTGGGCACAGACCCTGAAGATCTCGGCGAACTACTTGATTGCTCAATGCGCATCGGCCTGATGAACTACAAAGTGATGGAAATGCTCGACCAAGGTGAAACAATGACCTTCGGCCATCCAGAACCAACCTCGGTGAACGTCAAGCCAGTAAAAGGCAAATGTATTCTTGTTTCTGGGCATGATTTGCATGACCTAGAAAAAATCCTGCAACAGACTGAAGGCAAAGGCATTAACGTTTATACCAACGGTGAAATGCTGCCTGCACACGGCTACCCTGAGCTGAAGAAATACTCTCATCTTGTCGGTAACTACGGCAGCGCATGGCAAAACCAGCAGAAAGAATTCGCCAACTTCCCTGGTGCAATCGTAATGACGTCAAACTGCTTGTTGAATCCAAATGTGGGTCAATACGCAGACCGTTTATTCACTCGTAGTATTGTTGGCTGGCCTGGTGTGGCTCACATCGAAGGCGATGATTTTAGCCAAGTGATTGAATGTGCTCTAGCGCAAGACGGTTTCCAACACGATGAAATCGAACACCACATCACGGTTGGTTTTGGTCGCAATGCACTGATGAACGCCGCCCCTGCGGTTATCGACCAAGTGAAGCAAGGCAACATCAAACACTTCTTCCTAGTCGGCGGTTGTGATGGTGATAAAGCGGAACGTAGCTACTACACCGATTTTACGGCTGAAGCACCAGAAGACACGCTAATCCTGACCTTGGCGTGTGGTAAGTTCCGCTTCAACAAGAATACGTTTGGCGATATCAACGGCATTCCTCGCCTATTGGATGTGGGCCAATGTAACGATGCTTACTCTGCAATCCAGCTTGCACTTGCACTGGCGAAAGAGTTTGACTGTGACATCAATGAACTGCCACTCACGCTTGTGCTTTCTTGGTTCGAGCAAAAAGCGATCGTTATCTTGCTAACGCTATTTGCATTGGGCGTGAAAGGCATTTACACAGGCCCTACTGCACCAGCATTCCTAACGCCAAACCTAATCGCCATCATCCAAGAGAAGTTCGATATGCGCAGTATTGGCAATGTTCAGGATGATCTAAAAGCCATCCTAGCAGCTTAATAAACTTGCTTGTTACGCGCCTCCTTACGCGGAGGCGCTATCTATTTCGAACCAAAAATAGCCACAACCAAAGAGATTGTTATGTTTTTTGAATGGCAAGGTAACCAACCCGTCACACTCCGTTGCATCGACAAATACTTCGAAACACACGACACCGTCAGCATCAAATTGGCCGAACTAACCGAATCACTTCTGTTTCAGTTTAAGCCTGGCCAGTTTATTAACTTGGGCGTCGAAATTGATGGAAAAATGGAGTTTCGTGCCTATTCAATCAGCTCGATCAATGAAGACGATCACCTTCAACTCACCATCAAACGAGTATCTGGCGGTAAAGTATCGAACTACATCGTTGACTCGCTGCTGCTCGGTGATACTGTTCAAGCATTACCACCAGCAGGCGAATTTAACTGTATCGACCATCCACCCGTGTTACGTGATGGCGAAACAAAAGCCTTGCTTATCAGTGCAGGTTGCGGCGTCACGCCCGTATTTTCGATGGCAAAGCACTGGCTGAGTAATCAAGATGAAAACGACAACGATGTGGACATCGCATTTCTTCATATTGCACGCAGCCCAGAAGAGACGATTTACTACGATCAGCTAGAAACGTTAGACGCTGTGTATCCCAACTTCAATTTAAAGTTGTTGCTGAAAAACCGCGAAGGAACATCGCATCCACAAGGTCGTTTGAATGCCGACTGGATTAAAGAGCTTGTTCCTGATTTCAAGCAACGCACCGTTTACCTGTGTGGTCCAAGCCAGTTTATGCAAGATGTTCACGGCTATTTGAATGATCTTGGTTTTGACATGACGAACTTCTACCAAGAGAGTTTTACGCCAGCGACTGGCGCAGAATCATCGGTCTCCGATGAGACGGTTAACGTTTCTGTTCCTGATTTTGCTCAAAGCATCGATGCGCAAAAAGGTCAGGTACTGGCCGATGTGCTCGAAGGCGCAGGTTTACCATTAATCGTCGCTTGTCGAAGCGGGATTTGTGGCTCGTGTAAATGCAAGGTTCGTAAAGGCAACGTCTCTTCCACCAGCCTAGAAACATTGACGCCAGAAGAAATTGAACAAGGCTATGTGCTCGCCTGCTCATCAACCATCGAAGCGGATCTTGAAGTGCAGATCGGTTAATGCTGCTGGTGTCGATCTTTTATTGTTTCCCGTCATTCCGGCGAGCCTAGGCGAGATCAGGAACCTAATATCAGCGTGTTAGGAATAACTCATTCTGATAATAGACTCTGAATCACACTCGCGTCTCGCTATTCAGATTGACGGGGTATCGCGGAAATGCCAGCCGTACTCAAACGGCTGGTATTATAGATAGGTACAACTTTCGTTTCGTCGTCATTGCTTCTCGCTAAACAACAACACTTTCAATGCTGCTTCGCTGTCTACGTCCATAAACTCTGGCGGGTTATCCAGACGCTCACGGAATGTCAACTCTGGCGCCTCTTCTTTCATGCTTTCAATCAAGAAGTCGCTTGTCACAGATGGCGAGTTCACACATGCCATCACTTGACCACCGTCTGCCAACAAATCCGGCAACCGACGTAAAATCTTTTTGTAATCTTTAGTCAGCGCAAAGCTGCCTTTCTGGAATGAAGGCGGATCGATGATAATCAAGTCATACTGACCAGATTTCTTAATCTTACCCCATGATTTAAAGATATCATGCCCCATAAAGCTTACCTGGTTGATGTTATGACCATTTAGCTTGTGGTTTTCACGGCCTTTAGACAACGACGCTTTCGCCATGTCGACGTTAATCACTTTATCTGCACCACCCGCAATGGCAGCGACAGAAAAGCCACACGTGTAAGCAAACAAGTTGAGCACGTTTTTATGCTTCGCATTTTCCCGTACCCAATCACGACCGTAGCGCATGTCCAAAAACAGACCGAAGTTTTGGTTGCGGCCAATATCCAATTGGTATTTCAAACCGCTTTCTTCAACGACAGGGCGAGCATCTAATTCACCGACAAGCACTTCTGAAGGCGCACCATCGGCATAACGGTGCTGAATAACCATAGTACGACCTTGCTTGTCTGCCCACAGTGGTGATTGTACCAACGCATTGAGGCCGCTTTTCAGCTCAGCGAGAAACACGTCGTCGACTTCTTTAAACAAGTTGATGATCAACTGACCTTGTAACCAGTCACAGGTGATTTGCTCTAGGCCCTCAAAACGACGACCACGACCATGAAACAGTCGACGAATTTCATTCGGAGCTTGCGCTAGCTCGGTTTCTAGATGCTGAAAAAACAGCGGAAGTTGTGATGCTTGCATCGAGTTCTCTTATTAGTTTTCTTTGTGACGGTTATTTGATCGTAGGCCAGTTCAGTTCCCAGGGGGAAAGCCAAGTATCCAAACCCTGAGAGACGATTTCACTGTGCCATTTGTTACCAAGCACTTTGTATTCTCGTGGATCGCAAACAAAGCGATATTGCTCATCTCGGTATTGGAAGCAAAGTGAAAATGCATGCAGATAACCGCGATCAGCCTCATTGCCTGCATTGTAAATCGGGTCGCCAACAATACCTGAGCCAACCGATTTTAATGCCACGCGGATTTGATGCGTTTTACCAGTGTGCGGCTTACATAAAAATAAACGCTCTCCGGGCTCTGCCGCAAGAGAGAAAAACTGGGTAACGGCTGGGTTATTTTTGCTGTTGACCAGCTTCCATGATGAACGGCGCGAACGCTCCATATCACCAACGACCAAACCTTGTTTCTTTTTCGGCTTTTTAGAGCCAATCGCCAGATAGAACTTTTCCACTTGGCGGTCAGCAAAAGCTTGCGATAACGCACTGCCCGCTTTGGCGTTGCGTCCGAGGAGCAGAATACCCGATGTCATTTTATCCAAGCGATGGATAAGATAGAGATGCTCATCACCACTCTGCTTAGCCACTTCTTGCAGCAGCATTGTGTCGCCATCGTCTTTATGAACAGAGACGTTAGGATGCTTATTGATGATCAGAAAATCGGGATGGGTATGTAGAATATCGAACATAAAAAACTGGCTCCACGTTTGGAGCCAGCAGTATACATAAGTTATCGGACAAAGCTATCGAGGCTTGCCCCCAAGGTCTTTGCTAAAGCTTCTTCGAGAAAATGCCAGCAAGACCAATGATTGCGATACCCAGCAGCATGATTTCACCTTTGCCACTGTCAAAGCCAGACTTAATCCCCATGAAGGCAACAATAGCAATCGCAACAGGAATCAGGTATTTAACTAGGTTGTACCACAATCCAAATAGCGGGAAGGATACTTCGCCGTCATTAGTGATCTCTTTTTCTAGCTCAGCACGGCTTAGGCGCCATCCAGCAAAGATACAAACCAACATACCACCAACCGCTAGGAAGATTTTGTCCGTTAGCAAGTCAAAGATATCAAAGGCACCGGTACCAAACAGCGTTGGTCCCATTCCACCCAACGATAGTGACGCAAAAATACATAATGCCGCCATAACTGCGCTTGCAGACAGAACTGCGTTAGAGCGCTTCATGCCTTTCTCGTCGATTAGGTAAGACACGACAACTTCCAATAGTGATACTGAAGAAGTTAATGCCGCCACCGTCAAACCGATGAAAAATAGCAACGCGAATAGCAACCCAATCACACCGCCCATTTCAGCAAATAGCTGAGGAACGACAACGAATACAAGACCAGGGCCTGCTGCAGGCTCCATGCCAAAGGCAAACATTGCTGGGAACATAGCAACACCAGCAAGAATCGCGACACCTGTATCCATCGCAGTAACCATACCGGTTGTTTGAACTAGGTTCTCTTTCTTCTTCAGGTAAGAACCGTACGTCATCATACAACCCATACCTAAGCTAAGTGAGAAGAACGCCTGCCCTAGTGCAGCAAGAACTACGTTGCTGTCGACTTTAGAAAAGTCCGGCATGAATAAGAACTCAAGGCCAGCCATTGCACCTGGCAGCATCAAGCCTTTAACAGAAACAACGATTAGGATTAAGAACAGAAGCGGCATCAGAACCTTACCGGCTTTCTCAATACCACCCGAAATCCCTTTCATCACGATCATGACATTAAGGAACAGGTAAACACCCATCCACATCAAAGGTTGAATCGGATCTGAGATGAAACCGCCAAAGCTGTCGCCAATTGCTTCTGGCGCGCTGAGTAGACCACCGCCCACTTTAAAGATGTAGGCCAATGCCCAACCACCAACCACTGGGTAGAAGCCCATGATCAAAAGACCACTGAAGACTCCCATAACGCCAGTGAACGTCCAGCGTCGGTCAGTTGTCTTGAATGCACCTACGGCAGAAAGACCTGTCTTACGACCAATAGCGAACTCTGTCAGCATCACGCTAAAGCCGATAAAAATTACAAAGATAAGATAGATAGCAACGAATGCACCACCGCCGCTCTCACCTGCTGTGTAAGGGAATTTCCATATATTGCCTAAACCGACAGCGGAACCCGCTGCTGCCATTACGAAGCCTAGTTTAGACCCCCACGTATCACGTGGTGCTGCTGTATTAGTTGTAGCCACGCTTTTTCTCCAAAATTAGTTTGTTGTGTATGCATAGAGATAGGCGTCTAAAAAGTTTATGTAAAAATTATTGTACACTTATAAAATAAGCGTTCGACGCACTATGTCTAGAAAGTAAAGCAGCTCCCCTTTAAAATTGGAACCCCAAAAAAGTACATTTATCGCACAAGTGTCGAGTTACGCAGGTTAAATGCTGCTTTTTTGTTCAAAAGTTAAAGAATGACCTTATTTTTCACATTAAAATAACAGAATCAGCTGTTATGAAATTCGTTCCTCATATAAGGTCAATCCCACGTCTAAATGGGAAATCTATTCCCCCAACCCACTTTTATGCTTAATATCCTAGAAGGGCATATTACTCTGAGCGTATATGGACAAGTTTTATCACTTTCTTACTTTAGCTGGCATCGGGCTATATTGGTTACTGGTCGCAGGTGTGACCATTCGTGTCGTTTTAAAGCGCCGTGCAGTGAGCGTGTCTTTAGCTTGGCTAATGATCATTTATATCCTTCCCGTTCTGGGTGTCGCATGTTATTTCCTCTTCGGTGAACTGAACTTAGGCAGAAAACGAGCCGAACGTGCGAAAGAGATGTTTACACCATTCGAGAAGTGGTTCAGTCAGCTTAACGACTGTAACGCGCACAACCCAGAAACGATGGGAAGGCACATCTACCGAATTGATGAACTTTGTAACAACCGCCTTGGTCTTCCCGCATTGAGCGGTAATACATTGTCGCTGCAACAGTCACCTAATGAGATTTTGCATTCCATTATTGAAGACATCGAAAACGCGCAGAGCAGTATTCGAATGGTATTCTACATTTGGCATCCGGGTGGTTTGGCTGACTCTGTCGCTTCTGCGCTTATTCAAGCGGCTAAACGCGGCGTAGATGTCAAGCTATTGCTCGATTCAGCAGGTAGTCCACGTTTTTTCAGAAGTCCTTGGTATCGAATGATGCAGGATGCTGGAATTGAAGTTATTCAAGCGTTAGAAGTGAAGATGTGGCGTATTTTCTTACGTCGTCTTGATCTTCGCCAACATCGCAAGATCATCGTAATTGATGATGAAATTGCTTATACCGGTTCAATGAACCTGGTTGACCCGGCTTACTTCAAGCAAAACAGTGGCGTCGGGCATTGGGTGGACATCATGGTTCGCATTACGGGACCAACGGTAAACGTATTGAGTGCCATCCACTGTTGGGATTGGGAAGTCGAAACTGGCGAACGTCATTTACCAAGACTACCTGAATGCAAGATCGATGAGAGTGAATTCCAACACCCTATTCAGGTTGTGCCTTCTGGCCCAGGTATGCCGGAATATCTGATCTATCAAGTATTAACATTGGCAATAAACCAAGCCAATCGCTCGGTACGAATCACAACACCATATTTCGTGCCCAATGCTGATTTACTCGAAACGTTAAAGATGACAGCACAACGAGGCATTGACGTTGAACTCATTATTCCCCATAAAAATGACTCTATGATGGTGCAATGGGCGTCACGCGCTTTTTATAGTGAGCTCTTGAGTGCAGGGGTCAAGATTTATGAGTTTTATGGTGGTTTGCTGCATACAAAATCTGTCGTAATTGACGACCAATTCTGTTTAGTTGGCACCGTAAACATGGATATGCGCAGCTTGTGGCTGAACTTCGAAGTGACCCTCGCCGTTGATGACGAAGAGTTCACCAAGCAAATGTCTTGGCTACAAGATAGCTATATTAAGCAATCTCACACTGTTGTATTGGAAGAATGGGAGAAAAGGAGCCTATTTTCTCGGTTCTTAGAGCGAGTGTTCTATCTCTTCAATCCACTCCTTTAATACCTCAAATACACCGACTAAAAAACCTCCAGCGCTATATGCATCCTGCTGGAGGTTTGTTCTTTTAGCTCCCTATCTACACGATACCTCTCGACATCATTACCTGTTCATCTTGGCTGTTATTGGCTGATAGTTGACTTTTCCCTTGCATAACCTACGTCGTCCATGTTTTAAATATTTCAAACCGCAATATTTAAGACAGGGAACTTTTATGTCAGAGGGAAAAAAAACCAAACTCATTACCGCTGGCCGCGATAAAAAGTGGACAAATGGTGTTGTAAACCCACCCGTTCAACGCGCTTCAACTGTGGTATTCAATACCGTTGCAGAAAAGAACCAAGCCACCATTAATCGTGCAAACAAAACGTTGTTTTATGGTCGCCGAGGCACCAACACGCACTTTGCTTTCCAAGACGCAATGGTTGAGATTGAAGGTGGAGCTGGTTGCGCGCTTTACCCTTGTGGAACGGCAGCAATTTCAAACGCCATCCTCTCTTTCGTTGAAACTGGCGATCACATTCTAATGGTGGACACTTGTTACGAACCAACTCGTGACTTTTGTAACACCATCATGAAAAAGATGGGCATCGAAACAACCTATTATGACCCAATGATCGGTGAAGGTATCCGAGACTTGATTCAGCCGAATACCAAAGTCCTTTTCTTGGAATCTCCTGGTTCAATAACCATGGAAGTCCAAGATGTACCTACATTAGCGCGCATTGCCCACGAGCAAGATATCATTGTGATGCTTGACAACACATGGGGAGCTGGCGTGAACTTCTCTCCTTTCGAGCATGGCGTAGACATTTCCATTCAAGCGGCGACTAAGTATATCGTTGGACATTCAGATGTCATGCTAGGTACTGCTGTGGCTTCTGAAAAGTATTGGGATCAGCTTCGTGAACAAAGCTACCTGATGGGTCAGTGCGTTTCTCCTGACGACGCATACCTAGGTCTTCGAGGTATTCGCACGTTGGATGTTCGCCTAAGACAGCACGCAGAAAGCAGTTTAAAAGTCGCTCAGTGGCTCGCTTCTCGCCCAGAAGTTGATCATGTCCGCCATCCAGCTTTAGAAACAAGCCCTGGCCATGAGTTTTTCAAACGAGACTTCACAGGGGGAAACGGCTTGTTTTCATTTGTTCTCAAAACGTCTTATCCAAAAGCGACGACGGCTCTGCTTGATGGCATGAAACACTTCAGTATGGGTTACTCTTGGGGCGGTTATGAAAGCCTCATTCTAGCTAACGAACCTAAGAGCTTTAACAGTCTGAGAACCGTAGCTCACCCACACTTTGAAGGTACTTTGGTTCGTATTCATATTGGCTTAGAAGACGTAAATGACTTGATCGCTGATTTAGAGGCTGGTTTTGCGCGTTATAATGCCTTAATGCTTGAAAAAGAAGTCTCCCTATAACAATGATTGAATCGCCCTGCATTGCGGGGCGTTTTTATAACTCCCTGACTTAATTAGAATTAACTAACATTCACCAGAACTATTAATTAATGTTAATCATTTGTGTTGTTTTTCAATTGAGCAGTCACAGAATGAAATAATGTGCCACAAATAGGCTTTCCAAATTTAGAGTTTCTCTCCTACTTTTTATCATTCATAAGAGGTCATACCACAAGGAGATAGTTTTGAAACTCAAATTTATAGCGCTAATGCTTTTTACCTTAGTTACCGTCCCAATAACCTCCGTATACGCTGCAACAGGTTATACCCAAACCAAGTATCCGATTGTTCTGGTTCACGGTTTGTTTGGTTTTGATACCCTGGCAGGCGTTGATTACTTTTTCGGAATACCACATTCCTTAACAAAAGATGGCGCTACGGTTTATGTTGCACAGGTATCCGCGACCAATAGCAGCGAAGTTCGAGGGGAGCAACTGCTTGCTCAAGTCAAAACCTTACTTGCAGCAACAGGCGCAGAGAAAGTCAATCTCATTGGTCACAGTCATGGTGGTCCAACAACGCGCTATGTTGCCTCTGTCCGTCCTGACCTAGTCGCATCAGTTACGAGTATAGGAGGCGTTAATAAAGGGTCTAAAGTGGCAGATCTAGTTCGTGGCACCGTATCCGAGGGTTCGGGTAGTGAGCAGCTCGCGGTAAAACTGGCGCAAGGCTTAACTACTCTTATTAATCTTCTATCAGGTGGTTCTGATCTCGACCAAGACCCTTTAGCCTCACTAGCAGCATTAACCACGGAAGGATCATTAGCGTTTAACCAACACTACCCGGAGGGAGTCCCTACCAGTGAGTGTGGTAATGGTGACTTGCTGGCTTCAAATGGCGTTTATTACTACTCATGGACCGGATCATCCACTTTTACAAACGTTTTCGATCCGACCGACGCTGCCATGATGGTACTTGGCTTAGCCTTTGATGGGCCAAATGATGGCTTAGTTGGTGCGTGCAGCACACATTTGGGCAAAGTCATACGTGATGATTATCAAATGAACCATTTGGATGAAATTAACGGCCTACTCGGTATTCATCATCTTTTTGAAACCGATCCAGTCACGCTTTATCGCCAACATGCAAATCGTCTCAAACTTCAAGGTTTATAAGAGGTCATCACAATGAAGAAAGTCGCTCTCACCACTTTTATCCTGCTCTCGATATTTGGCGTGGGAGCGCTTTCTCTGTTGCAAAGCGACAAACAACAAGAGATAACCTCTAACCATTCGCAATCTCAGCAAGATATAGCCGCCGATGTCTCTTCTCCAAAAGATTTCTTCGAATATTCTCTTAGCCGGCTGGGCGAAGAAGATCTCGATACGATCAAAGCGGAAGTCAATGATGACACTTTAGCAAAGCAAACTCTGAATATTGATGCCACACTTTTTCAAGCCTACCTTTCCTACAAGCAAGCACTCACTGCATTAGAGCCTTTTGAGCACAACCACCTAACGCTTGAACAGTTAACCATGCTGAATGAAGCAATACTGAACTTACAGCTTCAATACTTTAACGAGGTGCAGATAACCCAATTGTTTGACGAAGAAAACCGACTTCGCCAACTTGCTTTAGAAAAGC
This sequence comes from Vibrio sp. 1727, assembly GCF_033344415.1. Classification (NCBI taxonomy): domain Bacteria; kingdom Pseudomonadati; phylum Pseudomonadota; class Gammaproteobacteria; order Vibrionales; family Vibrionaceae; genus Vibrio; species Vibrio sp. 1727. The sequence continues at coordinate 93,304 of NZ_JAWPOT010000021.1, read as the reverse complement.
TGACGATTAAAACACAGGCATCGGATATCGAGAGTCAAGCACACCTTCTCAATCAAGCGCTATCAGAACAACCGGATTACATACGAGAAAGTGAACGCAATAACGCATTAGCAGAGCAGCTCGAGCAAGCTTCTCAGCTTGATTCACAAGACAAGTACATCGCCCGTGTTGCTCTGGTAGGAGATGCCGGAGCGCAGAGGCTGCAAAAGCTTGATGAGCAAAGAGCATCATTTGAGACTCAACTCGCCACTTACTTAAAGCAGCGTCAAAATATTCTGAATAGGGATTTTCTAGGGCAAGACGAAAAACAGGCAGAAATCATTGCTTTAAGAAAACAAAGCTTCGATGCCACTCAATGGCGTCGAATCGAAGCTTTGGAACGTATTCATGATAGCCAGAACTAACAACATTAGCTTAATCGCCAAACGTTACTTATTCTGCTTTTTAGGACATCCCACGATATGGTCATCCACCATGCCGACGGCTTGCATGAAAGCATAACAGATGGTTTCACCGACAAACTTGAAGCCTTTCTTTTTTAGAAATTTACTCATGGCTTTGGATTGCTCTGTCGAAGCTGGTACGTCACTCATATGTTGCCATTGATTGACGATTGGTTCACCGTCCACGAACTGCCACAACGCGTCTGATAAACTCCCGTATTCAGCAATTAACGCTTTGGCCGCTTTGGCATTACTGAATACCGAGTTAATCTTTCCGCGATGTCTCACAACATCGAAGTTTTCCACGATGTATTCAGCGCGTTCTTCATTTCTTTGTTCCAACGCATCTAGATCGTAATTCTCGAACGCTTCTCTGTAACCTTCGCGCTTTTTAAGGATGGTGATCCAACTAAGACCAGCTTGCGCACCTTCCAAAGTAATAAATTCAAACAGGACTTGGTCGTCATATACTGGCACGCCCCATTCGGAATCATGATATTCGCGCTCTAATGGGTGATTCATCGCCCACGCACACGTTTTTTGTTCTGTCATTATTCTGCCTTAAAAAGCGCCTCTAACTGATGAGCTAGAGGCGCAATACTTTTCATCTTTATATCAGTAGCACTAAGCCTGTTTCGGTACTGCCACTTTATGGAACAAACGATACAACACTGGCACGACAATCAGTGTCAGGACTGTCGCAAAACCCAAACCAAACATAATCGTAACCGCCATTGGTTTGAAGAAGATATCTGGCAACAGTGGGATCATACCAAGGATCGTCGTGATAGCAGCCATACAAACGGGACGGACGCGACTTACCGCAGCATCAACGACCGCGTCATAAGCCTCTTTACCGGACTTCATTTCAATTTCAATTTGGTCCAGTAATACGATGCCATTTTTGAGCACCATTCCCGATAAGCTTAAGAAGCCGAGCAATGCCATAAAACCAAACGGCGTGTTGAGTGCCAACAAACCGGTGGTGACACCAATTAACGCCAGTGGCACGGTAAGCCAAACAATGAGTGGCTCTTTGATAGAGTTAAATAGGAATACAGTGATCAAGAACATGAACAAGTACCCCATTGGCATAGTAGTAAACAGTGACTCTTGAGCATCACCAGAAGATTCGTATTCACCACCCCACTCTAGTGAATAGCCAGGAGGCATTTGAATCGCTTCGATTTGGGGCTGTAAACGTTTTTGCAACGTCGATGCGGTTTCTTCACCTAGAATATCAGGGTCTGCCATCACAGTGAGCATACGCTTACGGTTCTTACGTACGATGATAGGATCCTCCCAACGCATGTCGTAACCCATTGTGACTTGTTGAAGTGGGATAAACTCACTCTGTGCTGGACTCCATATTTTCATGCCTTCGATGTTACGAATATCAATGCGCTCATCTTCTGGTAAACGAGCCACGATAGGCATGAGCGTCGTGCCGTCTCGGTATAAGCCTATCGTCATTCCAGAGAATGACATGGACAAGAAATCATCGACGTCCGATTTGGTAATGCCATAGCGACGTGCCTGACTCTCGTTAAACTGAGGTTCAAGAACTTGGGTTCGTTCACGCCAATCATGCCTGATATTTGTTGCCTGAGGATCGGCGTACATGATGTCCTTGACCTGAGCGGCTATCGTACGAAGGACGGTTGGATCAGAGCCAATAATGCGCGCTTCAATTTTTGCACCACCACCAGGGCCTAACTCAATCTGTTTGAGCTTGTAATTGATTTCTGGATAGTTGGCTTTTAAATACTCTCGAAACTTCGCCATTAATGGTTTCAACGCTTCGTAATTTTCCATACGAGTGGTTATCTCACCATAAGCCGCATAACTTTTCTCTGGCGCGTACGTTAACATGAAGCGCTGTAAGCCTTTACCCGCGGTCGTCGTGATATGGTCAACATGCTCTTGCTTAGCTAACCAACTTTCTAACTCTTTAAGCGTTGTGTTGGTTGCTCGAATATCAGTTCCTTCTGGCATCCATACATCTAACTGAAAAATCGGCGTTGTCGAAGATGGGAAAAACGCTTGCTTCACAAAGGTGAACCCGTAAACACTTGCCGCTAATCCCACAATCAGCACCACAACGGTAAACCAAGCACGACGCATACAAAACTGAAGAAACTTTTTATAAATAACGAAAATAACCCCGTTATATGGATCATTTTCTTCCCCTTCACCTTGTTTAATCTTCTGGCCTTTAAAGAAGATGTCAGCAAAGAATGGTGTCAACGAGATAGCGGTAAACCAGCTCAACATTAAAGAGATCAGCAGAACCGTAAATAAAGTGCCACAGTATTCGCCCGTCGAGTCTTCAGACAGTCCAATTGGCGCAAATGCAGTTACCGCAATCACAGTTGCCCCAAGTAATGGCCACTTTGTTTGGGTAACAATGTCGGTCGCTGCTTGGAGTCGAGTTCGCCCTTTTTGAGTACCAATCAAAATCCCCTCAACCACAACGATTGCATTGTCCACCAGCATACCTAACGCGATAACCAAGGCACCTAATGAAATCCGCTGCAAATCTATCGCGAGATACTTCATGAAAATGAACGTACCCAATACCGTCAGCAGCAAGATTAAACCGATAAGTAGCCCCGAACGTAGCCCCATAAAGAACAGAAGTACGATAATAACGATACCGACTGCTTGAGCTAAGCTCACAACAAAACCGCTAACCGATTTATCCACCTCTTTAGGCTGACTGTAAATTTCCGAGATTTCGATACCGACAGGTTGTTGGTACTTTAGCTCGGCAAGGCGATGATCAAACGCTTTTCCGACTTCAACCACATTGACGCCTTCAGCAAAAGAAACGCCGACGTTTAGTGCAAGACTTCCGTTAAAATTAATAATATTACTCGGTACTTCTACATACCCGCGTTTTATTTCCGCCACATCTTTCAAGAAAATGAGCCCCTGAGCGCCCGACTCAGTAATCAACAAATCACCCAGCTCCTCCACACTCTGGAACTCGCCAGTCGGCTGAATTCTGATGTACTCGTCACCAATTCTGATCGCTCCTGCGTCAGAAACCACGTTTTGCGTCGAAAGAAGATTAAACACGGTATCCGGAGCAAGACCTATACTGCTCAGCTTTTTCATCGATACTTCGATGAAAACTTGTTCTTGCTGTTGCCCGGATACCGAAACTTTACTCACGCCATCAACCAGTTCGAGCTCTCGGCGTAAGTAATCGACGTAATCCAGTAGCTCTTTATAGCTATAACCGTCGCCAGTCACCGCTAACAAAATCCCGTAAACATCACCAAAATCATCGATCACTTGAGGTTCATTCACACCTGGAGGCAACGTCCCTTTAAGGTCGTTCACTTTACGGCGCAACTCATCCCAAATTTGTGGTAGATCATCAGGGCCATAATTGTTCTTCATCGTGACCGTGATTTGAGATAATCCCCGGCTAGAAATCGAATTTACTTCATCAACATAAGTAAGCTGCTGAATCGCTTTTTCGATTGGGTACGTCACTTCTTCTTCGACTTGTTGCGGTGTCGCACCAGGGTAAGAGGTCACTACCATCGCATCTTTAATAGTAAAAGCAGGGTCCTCAAGACGCCCTAAACCAAAGAATGCGGCGATACCACCAATCAAAAATATCAGTGCGACCATCCAACTGATGACGCGATTTCGGATGAAGTACGCAGCAATACCGGTCACATCATCATCACTTTGAGGCACTGATTTATTAAGATCGCTCATAGACCGACCTCCTGCGTAGCCATTTCCTGTATCACTTCCACTTTCATGCCATCCCTTAATCGAGAAACACCGGCAATCACGACTTTGTCTTTGAGCATGAGACCATCAAGGATTTGAATGGACGTTTTAGATGCCTTACCTGCTCGCACCTGTTTGCGCGATACCGTATTGTCGTCATTCAGTACCCAAACAAATTTGTTTTCGCGCCCCAGCTCGTCACCATCCGCATTAAAAATGGCTTCGATAGGGACATTAATTCCTAGGTTGAGATCAAGCCCAACATTCTCGTCTTTAGACGTTACTTCAACAGCCATCCCATCTAGGATGTACTCTTCTTCCGGCATAGGAAGCGACAGTGTGACAGTAAACGTACCTGTTGTTGGATCGGGCTCCGTCGTAAACTCTTTTACCGTCGCGTTGTATTCGTTACCGCTGGGCACGCGCACCAATGCTTTGATCGCGGTGAGCCTCTCTTCCGTTGGCGGTTGGTTCACATAGAGGCGGTCTGGAAGCTGAATCAACACTTCGACTCGCTCCAAGCTGTGAATATTAACGATATGCTGTCCGACTTGAACATTTTCGAATTGGTCGATATTAACTCGCGAAATAATCCCATCCACGGGCGCTTTTAAGGCAGTAAATGATAGACGAAGTTTGGCTAACTGAAGCTCTGCTAAGGCGATTTGTCGTTGTGCTGCAATTTCATCAAACTGAGACTTAGCTAATAGGCCTTTATCAACCAAAGGGCGTGAGCGGCGATACTGACTGTCGACAACAGAAAAACGCGCACTCGCATTATCTACATCCAACTCATAGTCAGTGGGATCTAGCGTTGCAATAACATCACCCTTCGTGACTTTGTCGCCCTCTTTTACCATGATGCGGCTGACTTCTCCTGTTACTCTGAAGCTCAAATGAGAGCGATCCGCTGCATTCGCAACCGCAGGGAAGTACAAGTTGTCATCCACCTTGTTTCCCGCTAATGACGTAACTCTAACTCGTGGCGTTTCGAGCTCTTTTTCTGGCGCCTTATCCCCACAGCCAACGAGAAAAAGCGTTGAAAGTAAAGTCGCTAGAGAGATGATTCCTTTCATATTACAACCCTCTTTCCTTAATCCACGCTCTTACCTTAATTCCGGGTTCAATTACACTGACACCCGAGATAATGATTTGGTCGCCATCGTTAAGCCCAGCTAACACTTGATTTTTGTCATTCATCTCAATTGCGGCTTTAGACACAATGCCTTGCTCATCGACACGCCAAACGTACGTTTTGCCGTTCTCTTCTAGCAACGCGGAGTTAGGAATCTTTGTCGCTCCTGCACTTTTGGACAGGAGGTAAGCATTGCCAGACATTCCCGGCAAAAGGCCTATTTCTGCTGGTCGCTCCATGACCATCGTGACTTTGTAACTGCCCGTTTTAGGATCGGCTTCTGTATCGATTTCCTGAAAGGTTAAGTCAAAGGCTCGCTCGGGGAACGCATCAAATATCATTCTGGCAGAGACATCGCTCCCCTGCGTGTAACGATTTAGAAGATAGTCTGGGATTTGGAATATCACTTTGAGGAGTTGGTTGGACTGAATATTCATCACCCCTTCTTTCGCGGCAACATATTCATGGTTTTCTGCTGGAATGTACGAAATAGTGCCATCATATGGCGCGACAAGTTTGGTATATCTTAAGTTTGCCTTTGCTTGATTCCATTGAGCTTTTGCTGAGTTGTGATTCGCTTTTGCCTCATCAAAATCTTGCTCAGATACTACTTGGTCTTTACGTAGCTTTTGGTATCGCTTGTATTGCACATCTGCGAGCAAAAAATTTGCCCGAGCTTGCTGTTCGAGCAGAGAATATTCATCTGGTTTTAATGACGCCAAAACATCACCTTTACTAACGACTTGACCTTCATTCACTTCTATCGTTTGAAGAAGCCCAGGAACTCGAAATGTCAGTACTGCTCTATCGCCAGCTTCCGTCGTGGCAGGAAAATGTCGCTCAAACTGGGCATTGCCAACAGATACTGTAAATAGCTTCGCAGGGCGCGATTCAGGTTCAGGAACAGGAGGAAGTTCTTTACCGCACCCCGACAAGACAGCCGAGATGGCAATAGGAATGAGCAATTTTCTCATTACATTCATCCATAAAAATTGGGGGATTATTTTTAAAGTAGATGAATTTTGAACGAACTTCCAGAGCAGAAAAGATTAATAGTGCTTTAAAATTAGTAATTTGTGATAAAAAAGCAGGCTTTATGCCTGCTTCAGTTAAATCTTCTTTGGATACAAAATGCCTAAAGCTTACTGAATTCTCTGTTCACCCTATATGTATCAGACGTAACATAAGCTTCCATGTTACGAATTTTGCCATCAAGACGGTCAAAATCCCTTTCCAACACACTGAGCAGTTGATCAGGGCTTTGCCCTTTTTGCCAAGGCTTACTTTTGAGCGTATGCTCTTGCTGCGCTCTGATATTTTCAGAATACGTTACTGGTTGCTTTTCTAACATAAACGCCATCGCGATGTACGCTAACAATACCAAAAACGTACCACCTAACAGCGCTGCAGAAATCACTACAATACGAATCAACCAAACTTCTGCACCAAAGTAGTTGGCAATTCCGGCGCAAACACCGGAGATTTTGCCATTTACTGGATCACGATACAGTTCTCGATTATTCATACTTGCGTCTCCATGTTGGTGACTCAGCATCCAAGATGCGCTCCAATGTATCAACTCGGGACTGCATCGCTTCCGCTTTTTCAGATAGTACCTGAAGGCGCTCTAAATCTTGGCTCGACAGTGCACTATCTGTTTTGCGTTTGCTGCGATAGTGTAAGAAGAGCCATAGTGGAGCGACAAAGATTAAAAAGACAATCACTGGTCCTGCTATAAAAAATGCCGACATAAATGGCTCCTTTCTTATTTATCTTTCGATGACATCTGTTCTTTCAGCTTTGCCAACTCTTTTTCAATTTCGTCTTGTGCCTGCAACTCTGCAAACTCTTGTTCTAGCGATTTAGCATTACCAGTTTGAGCATACAGGTCTGCTTCCGCTTCCATTTCATCCACTTTACGTGAGTACTGCTCAAATTTCGCCATCGCTTCATTAGTACGGCTAGTGTGCAGGTGTTTTTGCACATCACGACGGTTAGATGCAGTTTGGTTACGAATTGCTAGTGCTTGCTGTTTTGCGCGCGTTTCAGCAATTTTGCTTTCCAACTTACCAATCTCGCCAGTAAGCTTATCGATCGTTTCTTCCACTAAGGTTTGCTCAGTGTGGAGGCCTTTAATTACTTGCTCTAGCTTTTGCTTTTCAATTAATGCTGCACGAGCTAGATCTTCGCGCTCTTTAACTAATGCTAAGCTCGCTTTTTGGCCCCATTCGCCAATTTGCTCTTCTAACGTTTCAACCTTACGAGCCAACTCTTTCTTGTCTGCAATCGCTTTAGCTGAGTTAGTACGCACTTCAACAAGTGTGTCTTCCATTTCTTGAATGATAAGACGGATCATTTTTTCAGGATCTTCCGCCTTGTCCAGTAATGCACTGATGTTTGAGTTAACGATATCTGCAAATCGAGAAAAAATACCCATAACGGAACTCCTCTTTTTTCCTATTAAAACTCGACAAGGTGGTGATTAACCTTGTGTCTCCCTGAATATATAACAAGTAACGTGCCAACTTATAATTTTCTTTTAAATCAGAGTGTTATTCATTTTGTTGTCGTTACACACTATTGTGCTATGATGTTTTTCACCAACTGTTGGTGAAATTTACCAACTCTATCCCTGAATCATGGCTCGGCTGTTAAATAAGAAGGACTTTATGAAGCAAAACCTGATTGGTGAATCACCTGCTTTTCTCGCTGTACTAGATAAAGTATCACAACTTGCACCCATTGAGCGCCCTGTCCTCATCATTGGTGAACGAGGTACGGGTAAAGAACTCATCGCTCAACGTTTGCATTATTTATCAAGACGTTGGGATAAACCACTACTATCACTCAACTGTGCGACATTAAGCGAAGGGCTAATAGATTCCGAATTGTTTGGACATGAATCCGGCTCCTTCACGGGCTCTAAAGGTAAGCATAAAGGGCGTTTCGAGCGCGCCGAGGGCGGTACTTTGTTTCTTGACGAACTGGCAACCGCACCACTTTTAGTTCAAGAAAAGCTATTACGTGTCATTGAATATGGTGAATATGAACGAGTTGGCGGTCATACCGCTCTCAATGCTGATGTTCGACTTGTTTGTGCAACCAATGCCGACCTACCAAAGTTGGCAGAGCAAGGTGATTTTCGTGCAGATCTGCTCGACAGGCTAGCCTTCGATGTCATTATGTTACCCCCTCTTCGCGAGCGCAAAGAAGACATTCTCTCTTTAGCAGAGCACTACGCGATGAAAATGTGTCGTGAACTGCAACTGGAATACTTTGTCGGTTTTACCCCAAAAGCGCAGCAGTCGCTTATTGAATATGAATGGCCCGGTAACGTCCGCGAACTAAAAAACGTGATTGAACGTGCGATTTACCAACATGGTCTGAATGCTCACCCAATTGATGAACTGGTTTTCAATCCTTTTGAAACGGTTTGGCACAGCGCGCTTGGCCATAGTGCAAAACAAGCAGAACAACAAGAAGAGGAAGCATCAAGCAACACCATCCAATTCCCTCTAGACTATAAACAATGGCAAGAGGAACAAGATATCCATTTACTCAATCGTGCATTGGAAGAAGCCAAGTTTAATCAACGACAAGCAGCCGAGCTACTTGGCTTGAGCTATCACCAATTACGAGGGATGGTTAGAAAATATGGTTTGGTCGGACAAAGCTAACTTGACCGAGAGTACTCAATCAATACACGAGCTCGTGACTGCGCTCTAATTCGCATGCATTTATGGCATAACACCTTACAGTGTATGGATTTTATGTTTGGAGCGAGTTCACAAAGGTGATAAATTAGCGAGATCATTTTCGCTTGTTAGCTTTGAAAGAGTAAGATCAAACGAAACGAGCAAGATCCAATGAACATTTCATATTATGAATGCTTTTATAAGATTATCGCTGAGCCTTATTGGGATTAGCCTACTGACCGCTTGTGGCGATGAAATTGACCACAATGATATTCGCAAAGCTGGCTTTGTGTTTTGCGGACAAGGTAAGCCGACCACGTTTAACCCTCAGCTTATTGATAGCGGTATTACCGCAGAGGCTCTTAGCCCGCAGCTGTACGATACGCTGCTCACGCTCGATCCTAAATCACATCAGCCCGTGGCAAGCATCGCCGAGAGTTGGTCAGTAAATGAATCAGGGACGGAATACACGTTTAAGCTTAAACGTGGTGTTAAATTCCAAACCACGCCTTGGTTCACACCCACTCGCCCATTGAATGCAAAAGATGTGGTATTTAGCTTCAAGCGAATCATCGATGTAGACCATCCTTTTCACCAAGTAGGTGGTGGTTTTTATCCATGGTTTGCAGGGTTAGATTTTCAAAACCTACTCCAAGACGTGGTTGCAATAGATGAGCATACGGTAAGGTTTACGTTATCTCAGCCAAACTTTTCTTTCTTGGCCAATATTGCCACCAGCCATGCGGTTATCTTGTCTGCGGAGTATGGACAGCAATTGGCAGCAAAAGATCATAAAGAAGAAATCGACCAACTTCCTATCGGTACCGGCCCTTATCAATTAAAAGAGTACCAAGTGAACGATTTGATTCGATTAGAGCGTCATTCTAATTACTGGAAGTCACCAGCAAAAATGGAACAAGTGGTGTTCGATATCTCTCACAGAGGCACGGGTACATTAGCTAAACTTTTAAGAAACGAGTGTGACGTACTCTCTTCACCTATTTCGAGCCAAATACCTGTCATTCAAGAAAATGACAACCTTGAGCTGACGGCTACACCAGCTAACAACGTTTCCTTTATTGCGATAAACACAGAAACCACCGCGCTGAGTGATGCTCGAGTTCGCCAAGCTCTTAACTTAGCGATCAACCGTCAAAATATTTTAGATTCGGTTTACTACGGAACTGGCTCCCAAGCTTATACCTTGCTACCACCAAATTCATGGGCTTATCAAAAAGACAGCGTAAAAATTCGTTATGACCGGAATTATGCATTGGCACTACTTCGAGATGCAGGCTACGAAGACGGCCTAGAATTGACCATGTGGGTACCACTTGAACCACGTGCTTTTAACCCAAGCCCTCGCAAGACTGCGGAGTTAATCCAAGCGAATTTTGCCGATATTGGGGTTAAATTAACGCTACTGACCGATGATAGGTTTGAACGTGTGGATTTGGAGAACATCAACGATATCGATTTACTTTTAACAGGTTGGATTGGTGATACCGGGGATCCTGACAACTTTTTCCGCCCTTTATTATCTTGCGAGTCTGACCGCGTTGGCCTTAACGTGTCCATGTGGTGTAACGATGACTTCGATTTCTTGCTCGATTTGGCGTTAGAAACTCAAGAACCGCGTTACCGTTTGAACCTATATCGCCAAGCACAGAACATTTTGAATCAAGAGTTCCCGGTTATTCCTCTGGCGCATGGCGTGCAGTTCCGTGTGCACGACAAATCGCTGACAGGCTTCAAATCAAGCCCTTTCAATGCCCAACCGTTTGATAGAGTTGAGAGAATTCACTGATGTTTTGGTATACCGTTCGACGCTTTAACCTATTTATCATCACTTTGATGATCCTTACATTAGTGGGCTTTTCTCTGCTACGCCTTGACCCTCTCTCGCACTGGGCAAACGTTGATTTTTGGTCTGGTTGGCAAACTTACTTAATCAACCTTTCTCAGCTTGATTTTGGCATAAGTAAAAACGGCAACGCGATTTATGACGAGCTCGCCGTTGTATTCCCAGCCACTTTGGAATTGTGTTTCTTTGCCTTTTTGGTGTCCCTTTTGATCGGTATTCCACTTGGAACCGTGGCTGGGATGAAGCAAGGTAAATGGCTCGATACCAGCATTTCATTCATGTCAATGTCTGGTTATTCCGCCCCAATCTTTTGGGTAGCTCTGCTACTTATCATGGTCTTTTCATTAGAGTACCAACTCTTTCCCGTGGCAGGACGATATGACCTGCTTTACGAAATTGATCATGTAACCGGGTTTGCCATTATCGACGCATTCATGGCGAAAGGCGAATACCGCGCTCACGCACTGCAAAGCGTTATTGAGCATATGGTGCTGCCATGTTTGGTGCTCGCTTTGGCTCCAACCACCCAGGTTGTCGGACTAATGCGTTCCTCGGTAGCGGAAGTGATGAGCCAAAACTACATCCGTGCAGCGAGAATCAAAGGTCTTTCTAACCGCGAAATCGTAACTCAACATGTATTGCGGAATGCGATACCGCCTATCATTCCCAAAGTTGGTGTTCAACTTTCGAGTATGATTACCTTAGCTATCATCACGGAGTCTATTTTTAACTGGCCAGGTATTGGTCGTTGGCTTTTAGATGCGCTAGCAAGCCAAGACTATGCATCTATCCAAGCTGGCGTGATGGTACTTGCGACTTTGGTTCTTACCGCTAACATACTCTCGGATTTGATTGGCGCGATGATTAACCCTTTAGTTCGAAAGGAATGGTATGCTAACAAATAACGTTTATCAGGAAGAGCGCATTCCAACACAGTTTGAGCGTTTTTGGCGAAGCTACCGCGCCAACGGACTAGCCATGTTTGGCTTGTGGTGCTTGGTGTTTATCGTCCTTATTACCATTTTTGCGCCCCTACTTGCACCATTTGACGCCCAAGCACAGTCAGGTGAGTTGCTTGTGCCGCCATCATGGGCCCCAGCAGGAACGGTTGATTACTTTTTGGGGACCGATGACTTAGGTAGAGATATTCTTTCGCGCCTGATTATGGGCTCTCAGCTAACATTTGGCGCTGCTGTCGCCATCACCGCAATTGCTGCCGTTGTAGGCTGTTTAATTGGCGTATTGGCAGGTATGACGAAAGGCTTACTGTCGAGTACTCTCAACCACTTGCTCGATACCGTCATGTCGACCCCGTCGCTCTTATTAGCAATCATTTTTGTGGCATTTCTCGGCTTTGGTGGGTTCAATATTTTACTCGCAATCTGCTTAGCTTTGATTCCGCGTTTTATTCGCTCTGTTTATATCGCAGTCCACACCGAAGTTGAAAAAGACTACATAATGGCAGCACGCCTTGATGGCGCTAATGATTTCTACTTACTGTGGAGTTCAATTCTTCCTAACATTCTGACGGTCATTGCCGCTGAAATCACACTCGCGCTGTCTGCTGCGATTTTAGATATTACGGCACTGGGTTTTCTTGGCCTAGGCGCACAGGCCCCAAGCACCGAGTGGGGAGCAATATTAGGTGATTCTGTCGAGCTTATTTATATTGCACCTTGGACAGTGACCCTACCCGGCCTGACCATCATGTTTACTGTTATTACCCTAAACTTAGTAGGTGAAGGTGTACGTCAAGCGCTTAATGCGGGGATCGAATAATGCCGTTGTTAGATATTCGACATTTGACCATTGAGATCGAAACACCTCAAGGGTTGGTCAAAGCCGTTGACCGAATGAGCCTAACTTTGAACGAAGGCGAAATTCGTGGTCTTGTAGGTGAGTCTGGTTCAGGAAAAAGCTTAGTTGCAAAAGCGATTGTCGGGGTAAGTAAAGATAACTGGCGCATCACCGCAGACCGTATGCGCCTTGGCAATATTGACTTGCTTCAGCTTACACCAAAAGAGCGTCGGCGCGTCATTGCTCGTGATATTGCGATGATTTTCCAAGAACCTTCAACTTGTCTTGACCCTTCAGAGGAAGTCGGGCGTCAATTGATTGAATCCATTCCATCTCGCGCATTTGAAGGGAAATGGTGGGAGCGATTTAAATGGCGTAAAAAACAGGCCATCGCGCTTTTGCATAAAGTGGGTATTAAAGATCACAAGCGTTTAATGGGTAGCTACCCTTATGAACTGACTGATGGTGAGTGTCAAAAGGTCATGATTGCCATGGCGATTGCGACCAAACCTAAATTGCTGATCGCAGATGAACCAACCAACGACTTAGACCCGATTACCCAATCGCAAATTTTGCGTCTGTTGAGCCGCATGAACCAACTTAATAACACAACCATTCTGCTTATCGGCCACGACTTAGCGACCATAACACAGTGGGCAGGGCGTATTACGGTAATGTATTGTGGTCAGTCGGTGGAGTCTGCCGATACCAGTAAAATCATTGCGGCACCCAAGCACCCGTACACCGATGCGTTGCTTAAAGCGATGCCTGACTTTAATGATTGGGTACCACACAAGCAAAAACTCCAATCCCTACCGGGCTCGATTCCGCCATTGCAGCATCTACCTATCGGTTGTCGCCTCGGACCACGTTGCCCATATGCGCAGAAACAATGTGTAGAAATTCCACACACCAGACGAATTAAGAATCATAAATTTAACTGCCACTTTCCATTGAACACGGAGAAAAAGTCATGAGTGCGTTACTTGAAGTCGATAATTTATCGAAGCAATTTGTTACACGCTCCCGTCTGTTCAAACGTCAGGTTAATGAGGCAGTTAAACCGGTAAGCTTTACTTTAGAGCCAGGACAAACTATTGGTTTTATTGGTCAAAACGGGTCAGGAAAATCCACACTAGCTCGTATGCTTGCTGGCGTTGTTGAACCAAGCTCCGGAGAGATTCGTGTGAATGGCGAACGATTGGAGCACAAAGATTACGCGACACGCTGCAAGCTCATCCGCATGATTTTCCAAGATCCAAACACATCGTTAAACCCACGTATCCAGATTGGTCGTATTTTAGAAGGTCCGCTAAAGCGAAATACCAACATGCCGCCAGATGCGCGCATGCAGCGTGTAAAGAACACCCTGCTCCGCGTAGGATTGCTGCCTGAGCACGCCTATTTTTATCCACAAATGCTAGCTGCCGGTCAAAAACAGCGCGTATGTTTGGCTCGTGCACTTATTCTTCAACCTTCCATCATTGTCGCTGATGAGGCGTTAAACGGTTTGGATATGGCAATGCGCTCGCAGATCATTAACTTATTCCTCGAGTTGCAAGAAGAGATGGGATTGTCATTTGTGTACGTGTCTCAGCATATTGGCATTGTTAAGCATATTACTGATAAAGTGATGGTGATGCATGAAGGTGAAGTGGTCGAGTTTGGCGAGACCAACCAAGTACTGACTCATCCCGAGCATCCTATTACTCAACGACTAGTCGAAAGCCACTTTTATAAAGCGCCAAGCCATCAAACAAAATAGCTTATCAAAGATGTAATCGTGCAAATGTAAAGAAGCCTGCTTTAACGCAGGCTTCTTTATTGCATGGGTACTAATCAAAAAACTAACGGCGGCTCGCTTGTTTGCGCAGTTCAAAATCAAACTCGTCAGGAAACAATACGACCCCTTCTTCATTTTGATTTGGGAATACAACAATCGATAGCTCGTCATCCTCTAGACCAGAGGTCCAACGGCTGTGCCACTTGTTTAAAGAGATCGCCTCAGGCTCGCAATCTTCCCAATCACCATTCGCCCATTGCAAAGCGAACTCTTCGTTTGGCCATACTGGTACACAATCATCATCTTCTGTATTTAACATGACACAGCCATGTTCGTCTTTCAGAATCCAAACCTTACGATTCGCCACAATCTCTTTTACGCAGTACTTTAAACGTTGCTCTTCGTTGTAGCGATTAATGGTATCCATCTGCTCTTGGGTCAGTTGCTCAGACATATTCGTCTCCTATTTCCCATAGAAAAATGCCCGCAGCTAAGCGGGCATTTAAAGTATATGCTAGAAAATTAAGCTAGCTCAGTTTGAAGCCAAGGCCAACCTTGCTTCTTACGGCTTAGCGTGTTTTCCATCATTAGCATGCCGTCTTTTTCGTGCTTAACAAGCTTCTCAGCCCACTCACCTTTGTATAGAAGACGAGTTTGAGCAGTCGTGATGTCTGTTAGCATTACAGCAGCGAACGCTAGGTTATCTTTCTCACAACGAGATTCTAGGTCTGCTTCTAGTGCTTCGATCATACCGTCAACTTGCTCAAGAGTTGCAAGTTCAACCTGACCAACCACTACGTCACGACCGTTGAATGGGTAACCTTTAAGGTCTTTCTCAACAAGCTCAGCCGCTGATAGACCTTCGATGTTTGTTTTAGCAATTAGAAGATCTTTAGTGAACGCGTCAACATCTTGTACGTCTGCGATTGCCGCTAGTTCAGCAACGGCATCTTTGTCTTTTTGTGTACAAGTTGGAGAAGCAAAACCTACTGTGTCAGATAGAATTGCTGACATCATTAGCTTAGCAATTTGTGGAGTAATCGCGTGACCTTCAATCTTGAACATGTTGAATAGAACAGTGTTGGTACAACCAACAGGCCAGATCCATGCTTCCATTGGGTTTACTGTCATCACGTCACCTAGACGGTGGTGGTCAACAATACCCGCAATTTCAGCTTCTGCGATATCGTCTGGTGCTTGTGCTAGATCTGAGTAATCTACTAGCCAAACGGTCTCACCCGCAACTGATGTGCGAAGCTCAGGAACTTCAGCGCCAGCAACTTCTAGGATGTGCTGAGTTTCACGGTTGATTTCGCCTTGGCGAATTGGCATAGCTTCAACGCCACGCGCTTTTAGAAGTTCAGTTGCAACGAGTGCACTACAAATACTGTCACTGTCTGGGTTCTTATGACCTACAACTAGAATCATGTTTCTTCCTATTCAAGTCAATTTTATACGCCGCCTAATACAGTTAATTAGGGCGTGTTTGCTCACAAAGGCCGATACTTTACCTGATTTCAGAGAGTTTGACACGAAGAAAAGTTCACAATGCTATTGCGAATAAATCTCATTTACATATAATGATAATTATTCCTATTTGCATTTGAGTAAACGATGAACGCGACCCAATTATTACACTCTGCACAACAGTTGTTTCAGCCTACTCAGTTTCGTTTAGCTTATAAGCGATTGCTGATCCCTATCGTCATGCTCATTTTGCTAGGCAATGAAAATACACGTGACGTAGCCGTACAGACGCTATCCGACTCATTCTGGGCAGTGTCATGCTATGTTGCTGCCACATTGGCTATTTATCATTATCTTTCAAACTTTATGTCGAAAACCAATCGAATTACCGAGCTCTACCATCGCTCGCGTAATCATCAGGTTTTCTTTGCTTCTTTATTGGGTGCTTTGCCTGGCTGTGGTGGCGCTATTGTTGTGACAACGCAATTTATTAGTGGCCGAGTGGGATTTGGTGCGATTGTCGCGGTACTTACTTCAACAATGGGTGACGCTGCCTTTTTACTTCTGGCCGCCAAACCAAGTGTTGGATTAGGCGTGGTTGGATTAGGCATTATCGTGGGTACTCTTTCAGGGTTAGTCGTTAATGCTTTTCATGCTGATAACTTTCTGCGACCAGAACCAAAAGAAGCACCTCAGACACATGCTTGTTGCCAACACCAGACAGACCGACACACGCCTCTTGAACAACGTGCAATCAATCTACAAGGTGCATTTTGGAAATGGCTTATTGTGCCTGCTAGTGTCGTTGCTGTGTTAATGTCTTTCCAAATAGATATTAATCAGTTGCTATCTTTGAAAGCCAACACCATTGAATGGCTGGGCGCTATCTTCGCGGTGATCACAATGTCGTTGTGGGCTATGACAAAAGAGCTCGGCGATTATCAGTCAACGGTCTCTGAAGATGAAAAAATTGTGGACTCGCATCCAATTCAAAAAGCGGCTCAAGACACAAACTTCGTCAGTGCTTGGGTGATCGTCGCTTTTCTGGCGTTTGAACTGACGACCTATTTTTCTGGAATCGACCTCGTAGAAACCTTTTCTCATTGGGGGATATGGATGCCATTAGCTGGCTTAGCCATTGGTATGCTACCTGGTTGTGGTCCGCAAATTTTAGTCACTAGCCTGTACATCTCTGGTGCAGCGCCACTTTCGGCGCAATTGGCAAATGCGATTTCCAATGATGGTGACGCCCTATTCCCCGCCATTGCTATGGCACCGAAAGCTGCTTTGGTCGCGACAATTTATTCGTCCATTCCTGCGTTTATTGTTGGATACGGGTATTACTTTTTATTCGAGTTCTAACGCCCAGAGCATCAAAACGAGAAAGGAGCCGCAATAGGCTCCTTTCTTGATCTCGGTATTGGGCGATTTACTTCACGTTATGCTGTAACGATCGCTTTCGCATTGAGCCCTTTATCAACGCTCACCATTAACAACTGGCAAGGTTCTTGGTTTAGCTTTTCGCCTGTCCAGTAATCATACCAGTCCACCGGTTGATCAGACGTCAGCGTAAATTCCATCGCTCCGTAACTCGCATAATTAAACAAACAATGGAGGTCATTCTTCGTCGTTAGTTTTAAAAACGCGTGATTTAAACTCAAAGCGGTAAACTTTGCAGATTGCTGGTTACGTTGTTGACGTAACATGAGCTTAGACAATGTCGTCTTAGCAAACGGCGTAATCTCAGGGAGTGGGTCGCCAGACAGCAGCAAACCACCACTCGCTAATAACACCGTGCGATGAAATTCATACTCTTCTCTGGATGCAGATTGATTAGCTAATGAAGTGAATGTCGCGCAATCCGGGTCAATTTGCCACAGTTTTCGGTGCTGCCAACTACGGTAAAAGGTTTCTCTGGCTATCTGCTCGAATCGACGACTATGACGCTCTACATCGTCAGAAACACGCATTGCATCCACAAGTCCCAGAGATGGCCACATTGGCGCGTTACAGCCTAACAGCCATGCATCCCCTGCCCCTTTAGCGATCGCTTCCATACCCATGCGGTAGGCTTCTACACCGGTGACACCCGATTGGCTTCGTTTACCTTTTAACGTGCCCCAGTAGTTTGCGTCTAATTTGAATAGCTCAACGCCCCACTCTTGACGCATAACAGAGACCACATGAGTTAGGTGATCTTGCACTTCAGGGTTTGAAGTATCGAGAATGTACCAAGGCGTGCATCGCCAACCACCGTATGTGACATCTTCTGCTTTAAGTAAGCCACCATCCTTGTGGCGAACAAACCAATCTGGATGCTGTTTGAAGATCTCCGACTCAGGTTGAGCAATAAAGGGCGCCATCCAAATCGCCGGCTTTTTACCTTTTGCACGGATACCATGAATGAGCTCTTTCACACCACCAGAAAACTTATCTGATGGGGTTAACCAATCGCCCATAAAGGCTTGATAGCCATCATCCAGAAGTACCCACTCTAGGTCTTCGAGCTTAGCTTGCATACAATCTACGTTCTGCATGATGTTTTGCTCTGTCACTTCTGCGTAGTACGCGTACCACGAACACCAACCAACAGGCGCATCTTGTGTCACACCTTGGCGAACAGGATGATGCTCTGCAATCATCTCGCCATAGGTTTGATAAAGCTCGGACAGTGATTGACCGCAGAGTACCGCCACGGACTCAAGTTGATTACTTTCCCAATCCGCCACTTGAGTCAACTCACCATCAATTGCGGCTGATAAAACCCAATGCCCATCACGCAGTACAACATCAAAATAGCCTGCAAAGCGATGACATGATGTGAAGCCAAATAATGTGTAGCCCGCTGAACCTTCCACCACTAAATAGTTGTAATAACGCTTAGGGGCATCTTTAGGGTAGATTCGATAAGAAGGATTATTGTCTGGGCAGCGACCAATATCAACGGGGTGATTGATCGTTCCCGCCGTTTGCGCCAACATTTGAAAACCATCCCCAATTACGTTGGCCTCGTGCTCGTACAAAAACGGCATTTCGAACAACACTTCACGGTCGGTAAAGGTTTTATTGTGAAGACCAGCAAAAGAAAAATGTAATTGATTACCCTCGACTTCAACTTGGAAGTCATTGTTATTCACAGTGATCTCAGTGTGATTTGCTAATTGAATGCTCTGAGCCATAAAGAGTCTACTCACTTAATTATTATTGTTTAGCTTGGCGCATTATCTCCTGCTTGTCTCACCCAATTCGTTACCATCATCACGAATACCAGTCTCGTTTAACGTTATGAAGTTACTATTGAGACAACGCTCACTGAAATTTTGATAAAAAAATACCAGCCCTGAGGCTGGTATTTGGATTTATGCAAACTGCACTAATTAAGCAACTTCGATCGGACCACCAAATGAAGTGACTGGCGGCACTTTACCTGTGAACTTCTCGAAGTCTACGATACATGTGTTCGCAGAAGTCGCCTGTGCAAGCTCAGAAGAACCGATGTCTTGCGTTAGCGTGTTAGGATCACCGTAGGTACAGATTGCGCCTTCTTTCTCGTTTAGAGGACCGTACCATGCACCTTCTTCGATACGAATAACGCCACGTGGGTAGCTGTCAGTCAAAACAGCACCAGCTAATAGCTGACCACGACCGTTGAATACACGTACCAAATCACCATCTTTGATGCCTTTTGCTTTGGCATCCGCTGGGTTGATGTAAACCGGCTCACGACCTTGTACCGCGTAAGTCGCGCGGAACTCTTCAGACTCACACATCTGAGAGTGCAGACGCTTATCAGGGTGGCAAGACTGCAACCAGAATGGGTATTTATCTGAACCAGGACCACCGTGTGAACGCTCTGATTTTTCGAACCACATTGGGTGCTCTTGACAGTGTTCGTAACCGTAACGGCCGATCTTGCGTGATGTAATCTCGATGAAGCCAGACGGTGTACCTAATGGGTTAAGCTCAGGGTCTTTACGGAAGTCCGCATGACGAACCCAAGGTTTACCTTCACCGAAGTCTAGTACGCTCTTCTCCCAGAACTCGTTGAATTCTGGCATTTCAAACTTACCTTCGTTCGCTTTTTTACAATCGTTGTAAAGGCTTTCGATCCATTCCATCTCGCTCATACCACGAGTGTATTCTTCGCGGCGACCAAAACGCTGAGTGAGTTCACTCATGATTTGGAAGTCAGGCTTAGATTGGAACAATGGATCAACGAGACGATGCATCGCAATCAGACCTTTGTTCGAGTATGAACCGTATACGTCGATGTCGTTACGTTCCCATTGCGTACACGCCGGTAGAACGATATCTGAGAAACGACATGTCGCAGTCCAAGCAAACTCGATCGTTACAACCGTTTGAAGTTTGCGGAACGCTTTCTTCATGCGGTTACGATCTTGATGGTGGTGCCATGGGTTACAACCCGAGATCACCATCATCTTGAAGTCTGGCAGTTTCACTTTACCGCCGTTGTAGTTGATCTCTTTGCCAGGTTCTAGCAGACAGTCGATCCAACGTGCAACTGGGATAGTACGACTGTAGCCGTTAAAGTCGTTGTTGTCCCACTTCGGTTTCATACCTTGGTCAAGGTTACGAGGGAAACCACCAGGGCCCGCGAAACCAGTAGAAGGCACACCGATACTTGAGTAATGGTGACCGTAAGAGATACCACCGCCAGGTAGACCGATTTGACCAACCATTGCAGCAACCACAGCCGCTGCCCAGTATGGCTGCTCACCGTGCTCTTGACGCTGGATACACCAACCCATCAGGATCTGTGTACGACCGCTGACTAGCATGCGTGCGAATTCACGGATCTTGTCCGCTTTCACGCCACAAATCGCTGCTGCCCATTCAGGCGTCTTCTCTACTTTGTCTTTTGTCTTACCTTGAACGTATTGAATGAACTCTTCAAAGCCTAGACAGTAAGTATCAATGAATTTCTTATCGTACAGGTTTTCGTTGTACAACACGTGTGCCACAGCGAGCATGAACGCTACGTCTGTCAGCGGGTTGATGTACAAGTGATCGTTCTCTAAGTAGCGCTGAGTTTTGTTCTTCACTGGGTCTACAGATAGAACGTTGATCTCACCTTTCGCCACTTTTTCTTTTAGTTGTGCAAGGTACTTAAACGACTCATGCGTTTCACAGTTCCAACCTACTTGAAGGTTTTTCACTGGGTCGTTAGCCCAAAGAACGATGTTGTCAGAGTTTTCTAGGATCTCAGACCAAGACGTACCTTGTGCGTACACTTCGGTTGAACCTAGCACGTACGGCATAATGGTTTGACCTGCACCCGTCGAGTAGTCACCTACTTTAGTGATGAAGTTGCCGTGCATACCTACTGCACGTTGCATGTGCGCTGTACAGTTGTTAAATGAACCCGTTTGGTTCCAACCTGTTTGACCTGCATGCAGCGCCCATGGGCCGTAGTCTTTTTGAATACGTTCTAGCTCACGGTAGAACAAGTCTAGCGCTTCATCCCAAGTTACTCGGATGAAACGGTTGTTACCGCGAGTATCTGCGCTGTATTTATGTTTCTTCAACCAATCTAGACGAACCATTGGGTAACGAACACGTGAAGGGCTGTAGATAATACCCTTAATGCCGTTCAACATTTCTGTTGGGTTTTTGTCTAGCTCTAGCGGCTTGATCTCTTGAACTTTACCCGCGTAGATGTGGGCGCGGAACGCGCCCCAATGAGAACCGGTTACTTTCCAAGTACCTGTCGTCTCAACGGCATTTGCAGAGGCGGATGCCAATAAGCTAGGACCAATTACTGACGCTGCACTTGTGGTTGCTACACCTTTAAGAAAACTTCTTCGTGTAATAGCCATTTAAAATTACTCCAATCCGACGCTTATTAATGGTGACCTTCAGCATAATCTGAAGAGTGTTTCTGTAGATACTTCAAGATCAGTGCTTCACTGTCTGTATCTAGGTTAACGAACGCCAACATACCGTCGAACATACCTGGCCAGGTGTTCGCGTCGAAGTGCGCTTCCGCAGGTTGAGTGTGACATACAGAACAATTGGTCTTGTAGGCTTCACGAGATTTTTCCCAAACAGGATTGATGTCGTTCAGCATAGACTCTTTCTTAATCCATACTTTCGCCGCTACTTTTTCCCAAGGAAGGCCTGTTAGCTCATCCACTTTTTTCTCACCAGTCGTCACAATGTTGCTGTCTGTTGCTGCTTCTTTCATCAGAGACGCAGTCGCAATGTTCTTACCGAAGTCTTCTTGAATTACACGACCAAAACCTTTTGCTTTGCGCCAACCGTCAATTTCGATCTCAACAAACTCGCCTTTGTCTTCAAGAACTTTAACGGTCGATGCAGGATTAAGAAGACCAGCTTCTTTACTGCCTTGCGCATCAAAGTAAATTGGTAGGTGACGAACGCTCACGAGTTGCTGACCAACGCCGTAATCCGTGTTAGAAGTCATACCCTCTAGATCACCCACGATACCGCCAATGCTGTCCATGCCTGCTGGTAGGTTGTGCGCAATACCCTTGTGACAGTCAACACAGCTTTGATCTTTCTCAGCGGCTTGCTTCATTTGGATACGAGCCGTAGGAGACATTTGCTCGAAATCCATCGATTCGTAGTTGTGACAGTTTTTACACTCCAGAGATTTGTTTGCCGAGAAACGATCCCATTCGTGTTTAGCAAGTTCGATACGACGCTCTTCGAACACACCCGGTTCGTCGTAGTTGCCAAATACTTGTGCAAATACTTCTTTAGAAGCTTGCATCTTACGAGCGATCTTATCTGTCCAGTTATGTGGAACGTGACA
This sequence comes from Vibrio sp. 1727, assembly GCF_033344415.1. NCBI lineage: Bacteria > Pseudomonadati > Pseudomonadota > Gammaproteobacteria > Vibrionales > Vibrionaceae > Vibrio > Vibrio sp. 1727. Next base: position 70,568 of record NZ_JAWPOT010000021.1, on the reverse strand, counting down.
ATCAGGGCAGGTAGCACGAACACCAGAGTGGTTTTTCCAGTGCACCGTTTCTTGTAGCTCAACGTACACGTTGTCACGCATTGTGTGACAACTAATACAGAATTCTTCTGTGTTGGTTGCTTCTAGAGCGGTGTTAAAGCCACCCCAAAAGATAACACCAGCAATAAAGCCGCCCATAGTCAGCACACCTAGGCTGATATGTACAGCTGGGCGCGTCATAGTACGCCACAGTTTAATGATTAATGATTTCATTATTTGCTCTCTTAAAATCTTTTCAAAAGTGTGGTTATGAGCTCACTGGCTTACATGCCGTGCGCGCCTGGAGGTCCAAAGAAGAAGACTTGCAACATCCAAACGATGAACCCGTAGCCGCCAACAAAGGCCACACTCAGAATTGGGAAGAGAACAACTGCAATGAAGAGGAACGACTTCCACTCCAGGGAGCGTTTTTCACCACTCTCAATTTTATTAACATCACTCATACATTTGCCTATTTTGTATCTAGTGTTATTGAAAAGCCCGCGTAACCAAGCTTAAGTTTTTTACAATCTCTAATGGAAAATGTTAGACCATACTAATAGTAGGGTTCAATCAAATAAGCGACCTCAGGCCTTGTAATTCAACACTTTTTTGAGCTCATCCAGAGATATGATGGATTGATGTTATTTATTAAAAAACATGAACAGATGTGACAAAATAAGTCTTTTAAGGAGTTGTTAAATAACCAACATTTAAGAAACATCGATCACATTTAAATCGTAATTACCATGCCATAAATCGACTTAAAAACTCCGAAAAAGATAACCGTTTGTAAACAAAATGCTGCGTATTAATGTCGAAAATAGCACTCAAGATTTACTTTAAGAACAGCAAAAAGTGCACGTAGTGGTTCATATAAAGGAGAGGCTTAGATACAATTATTCGCGTACTTTCAAGGAGCGATTATGGATAACGTGGTGGATATAAGCTGGGTCAAACTGGCACTGTTTGGTTTGATTTTATTGGTCCCCTTTTTTATCAATGCCCGCTACAAATTAGGGATAGCAAAAGACACGATAATCAGTGTTATCCGAATGACATTTCAGCTCATATTGATTGGCGTGTATTTAGAATATCTTTTTCAATTAAACAGCTTACTTGTCAATATACTTTGGCTTGCCATCATGCTACTGATTGGTGCCAGCTCAATTGCGGGAAAAGCTCGCTTACCTAAAAAGCCACTTATGCTTCCGCTACTAACGGGCCTTACCTGTGGTCTAATACCACTTCTGATAGCAATTACGGCAGGCTTAGTGCAACCATCCCCTATTTACAATGCGCAGTACATGATCCCACTTGCTGGTATGTTATTGGGTAACAGCTTGAGTAGTAATATCATCGCTCTTCAGAATTTATTTACGGCTTTTGAACAGAGACAATCAGAATACGAGGCTGCAATCTCACTTGGAGCCTCTCCTCGCTATGCATCCTTCCCCTTCATTCAGGAGGCTCTTAGAAAGTCCCTTGCCCCGACTTTAGCTTCTATGGCCACTACAGGGCTGGTTACCTTACCCGGTATGATGACCGGTCAAATTCTAGGTGGCGCGAGCCCGATGGTTGCGATTAAATACCAGTTAGTAATTATGCTGGCTATTTTCGTCATGTTGAGTGCCTCCGTAACCATAACGTTAGAAATGACATTGCGCTGGGTACAAACCAAAGAAGGCCGAATCAAGATAAAAATCGAGCAACCCGAATCGACCAAAACTCACGGTTAGTTGGCGCTTGTGGGTAAAGCCCGTTAAACAACTCATGTTGCCAAGTCGAACGTACTTATAACTGAATAACTCAACTATTCTTCGAGCACTCATCAAGACGCTTTCAGATGAAAAGTCAGGCAGAATTCTTTTTGATATAAGCCTCTAATTTTATGAAATTTTCTTTGCAAGTTTAGATACGCACGACCTTTGATACAGGTTATCCACAGAAAATGTGGATAAGCCCCCAAAACCCATACGCAACCAGAAACATAGCAACATAAGTGATCAATCGAATCGTCATGCATTGATCACGTGACTGACATGTTCTAATTTTAAAGTAAAGGCAGTGACCACAAACTTGGAGAGACGTACATGGATGTCTTAATGATCAAAGAAAATTACGATGAACTCCTGTCCGATGCACCTCTGGATTGGCTCGTTCAAGAACCAAAGGAAGTAACTTCTCATTGGCTCCCAACCGATTTTGGCATCAACGAAGAGTTGATTTAGCATGACTCGACTTATTTGACATTTGCAGAGACAAATAAAAAGAAAGGCGAACCATCTGGTTCGCCTTTCTTGTGATCTTCTAAACTTATCGCAAATGGTTATCTTCATCGCGTAGATAAATCATCCAATACCACATGCCAACAAATACGCCACCACCAATAATGTTTCCTATCGTAACAGGAATTAGGTTGTTTACGATGAACCCCATCATGTTTAAGTCCGCATAGTTTGCAATATCTGCCCCTGTCATTTGCCAAAACGCTTCTGGCGCAAAGTACTTAATACCAATCGCCATAGGTACTTGGAACATGTTCGCAATACAGTGCTCAAAACCTGCCGACACGAACATAGCCACAGGCAAAATCATGACCGCTATTTTATCTGTCAATGTTCGCCCACTAAACGTCATCCAAACTGCAATACAAACTAATACGTTACACATAATGCCAAGCGCAACAGCGGCAAAGAAACCATGATGTAATTTGTGTTGGGAGATCGCCATCGCGTTGAGACCAACTTGGCCATGATCAAACATATATTGCTTGGTAACTAGCATACAGGCCACGAGCAAAATGGCCCCAACCATATTGCCAAAGTAAACCACCAACCAGTTTTTGATAAGTGCTTGCCAAGAGATTTTTCCACTCGCACGCGCAACTAGTGTCAGCACAGAGCTAGTGAAAAGCTCGCCGCCAGTAACCACCACCAAAATCAAACCAAGGCTAAATGCCAGACCACCAATGAGTCGTGTAATGCCCCAAGGCAACTCGCCTGCGCCTGTCGTTACTGTGGTATAGAAGATGAAAGCAATACCAATATGAAGCCCCGCAGAAATGGCGAGCAGAAAAGATTTGATTGGAGCTTTCGTTGCTTTGCCTACCCCCACTTCAGCCGCGCGTTCCGCAGCTTGTGGCGGTAATAGTGAGTCAAACTGATTAAAGTTCATTCTGGTGTAACATTTAGAAACATTTAAAGAGGCGCGGATAATCGCTCTATTTCCCTATTTTTTCAAGTGCTATTTGGCGTGTTTACTAAAATCGTTGTTATTGGGAGATCAAGCAATAAATGGCGCCTATCATTCGCTACCGTAAGTATCATTGATACTTAACAAGTATTCGGCCTTTCGAACAAAGATCCTGCGTTATATCAGCCTGATAGCGCCATACTTAACACTTCTTGTCGTTGAATGTTGCCCAACACTACTTTTCAGACTAGCTTGGTAAAAAAAGCGCAAAGGAATCATTTATGAAATATTCAGCTGAACATATCGCCGAATTGAATCTACTTCTTCAGTTCGACCTAAGTAGTGCTGCAACTGGTATTAAAGTTCATACAGACGCGTCAGAAGAAATGCAGGCAGCCGTTGCTCGTCTATATAAGAAGCAACTTTGTACACAGCCTGACGGTGGTTATCTAACAGACGAAGGCATTGAAGTTGCAGAACATGCAGATAAGATTTTGAGAGTTCTGTCTGTGTAATTTGAACAAAAAACGCCACCGAACTCGGTGGCGTTTTTTAGTCCTATATTTTTCCTGTCGATGCCTGTGGCAATAATCGCTTTTTCATTTTGCTAAATGGTTGAACCTTGTCATACAACCAGTTAAAACCAGTGGCATAAAATAGGAAGAAAACGAGGAAGCCGGCTTCCAGCATTAGAGCTTGAAGAAGCGTAATTTCTAAGAACCAGGCAATCACAGGTAGAGAGATAAAGATCAATCCTCCCTCGAAACCAATAGTGTGTCCAAGCCGCATAGCTAAACTTCGCTCAGCTCGATTGTCACCAAACCACTTATCAAAGTACAAGTTGTAGATGTAGTTCCATATCACGGTATACATGCTCAACCCGACCCCAACCAACGCGAGATCACTAGAGCCCTTTCCAGTGATCAATGAAGCCGCTGGTACAACAATCGCGAGTGCGATTAACTCAAAAAGTACTGCATGAAAAATTCGTTCGTTACGAGTCATATTTCTCTATCCAAATAGTTCTACTCAATGCTTAGAATTTTATCTATTATTTAGATAATCAAAAGTTAGATAACATCGGTTTAAGCGATATGTTTACCATCGAACAACTGCAAGCTTTCATTGCTACATCAGAAGCAGGATCATTTTCAGGAGCAGCTAGAAAACTGGGGCGAGCTCAATCTGTAGTGAGCCAGCACATCATGAATATGGAGATCGACTGTGGCGTTGAGCTTTTCGATCGATCAGGCAGGTACCCTAAATTAACTGAGAATGGCCTCGCTCTCGTACCCTATGCACAAGCAACAATCAGCCAACTCGACCGCCTAAACAATAGGGCATCGCAGCTCTTTTCCACGCCAACGAACAAATTAGTCTTAGCTATTGATGAAGGGATTCCTCTGACTCGCTTGCCGGATGTGCTAAAGAAGTTAGAGCAACGCTTTCCACACTTACAAGTTGAATGCTTAACGGCATCAAGCCCTGATATCATTGAATTGGTTAAGTCGGAACGCGCCACGACTGGGATTATTTTGAGTGATTTACAAATGCCAAGGCACATCGATTTCACCAATCTTGGCAATATTGCATTTGATGTCTATGTCTCTTCAACACACCCTTTAGCAAAGCAGCAAATCACTCACATTGATCAACTAAAACAACATCGTCAATTGGTCATACGATCCAAAAGTGCAGAGCCATGTGGTCTCAATCAAGCATTTAGCCCAGATATCTGGTACGCTGATAACTACTATATTTTGTTGGAATTGGCGAATAAAGGGTTTGGTTGGTGCTTTCTACCACAGCATTTAGTCGCGTATTCACCTAATACATTAAAAAAAGTTGGGGATGATTTCACAAAACTGGCTTGGCAAGTCAATGTTGACCTTATTCAGCACCAGAAATGGCATTCAGATCCCCTCCATCAACAAGCCAAAGCAGAACTGCTCAACCTATTCGGGCAGACATAAGTAAGTAGGAAGACCCAAATGGCAAATACATTGATCGTAGGTGCAGGCTGGCTCGGAACTCCGCTAGCAGAAACATTGATGAAAGATGGACACTATGTTGTTGTCACTCGTCGTAGCCAAACTCGATTAAAAGAGTTACCCACCTCATTAACTCACTCCGCATTGTTCGATTTCAATCAATTGAACGCCACAGCACGGCTAGATGAGCTGCTCAAACAGCATCAAATTACGCACGTTATCGGTGCTTTTCCTCCAGGATTTCGTAAAGGACGCGGTCAAGAATATGCACAGCAATGGCAAATACTTGCCAACGCAGCTAAGCAAAACAACGTTGAAAAACTTCTCATGATCAGCTCTACAACGGTTTACCCTAACCTTGCTTCCGATATGGAAGAAGCTGACGCGTCAATCTCTTTAGCAGCCGAAAGCCCTTATTTCTCTGACAATGCACGTATTATGCTTCAAGCAGAGCAGCATGTTATCGACTCGAATATTCGCTTTGTTATTCTACGTTGTAGCGGATTAATCGGGCCAGATAGACACCCATCTCGCTTTGCAGCAAGGCTTCAACAAGTTAGTCGTAAAGCACCAGCTAATATGCTTCATCAAGATGATGCTGTCTCGGCTGCGAAATTTGCCTTAGGCAATTTAAGCAACCAAGTCATTAATGTTACGACACCTCATACTGTCAGCAAGGCTGAGTTCTACCAAGCTGCCATAAACAAAATCGGAAGTGAGATACCTCTTCCACCCGTCACAGAGCAAGCTGACAAGCGTATTCTTGCTGACAAACTACTCTCACTTGGTTATCGATTTCACTTCAATTCAACTTTGGATGCGCTATGAGACTCTATAGACATATAGAAACGCTTTGGGATTACATGCAACTTAAACATGAACTGAAGCCTGCGGACTGTTTGTTTGTGATGTGCAGTAATGATGTGCGTGTAGCGGAGCACGCTGCCAAGCTCTACCACCAAAAGTTGGCACCTTTGATTGTATTTTCAGGGGGTCAAGGTCGCTTCACAGAAGGACTGTTTGAAAAAAGCGAGGCAGAAACCTTTGCCGAGATTGCAAAGTTGTCGGGCGTTCCAAGCGAAGCAATTTTGCTCGAGACTAAATCCACAAACAGCGGAGAAAACGTCCGCTTTACTGAGCAACGATTAAAAGAGGAAGGAAAACAGTGTTCCTCGTTTATTCTGGTACAAAAACCGTTTATGGAGCGTAGAGCAATCGCGACATTTGAAAAACAGTGGCAGTCACCCTACACTCAGCTCCAAGTAAGCTCTGCGGCTCTTCCATTTTTTGAATACATTAATGAAGACATGCCATTAATGATGGTGCTAGAAGCACTAATGGAAGATTTCTCTCGCGTAAAAAGCTATCCAGAGAAAGGATTTCAAACCAAGCAGAACATCCCTCATCAAGTTGAATCTTCTTACCAGGTTTTACTCGAGCGGTTTGGTTTTGACTTAGGCTAGCTTTTTCTAACCGACAACAAAAAGCCACCAAGTACGGTGGCTTTTCTGTATCAATACGGCTTATTTACCGAGCGCTTCTTTGTAATGTTGGCGGCATACGGAGACATACTTATCGTTACCGCCGATCGCAACTTGATCGCCTTCTTTAATTGCCACGCCGTGTTCATCGGTACGAATAACCATATTCGCTTTGCGGCCGCAATGGCAGATTGTTTTGAGCTCAACCAGTTTGTCCGCCCAAGATAATAGATACTTACTGCCTTCAAAAAGTTCGCCTAGAAAATCGGTGCGAAGGCCGTAACACAATACTGGAATATGCAACTTATCAACGACTTCAGTAAGTTGATAAACTTGTTCTTTCGACAAGAACTGACACTCATCAACAAGAATACAGTGACGTTTTTCAACCTCATTCAGAGCTGCGATCTCCTGATACAAATTGGTATCCTGACGAAATAAATGTGCGTCAGATTGAAGACCAATACGAGAGCTCACTTTACCGACACCAAAACGATCATCTAGCGCAGCCGTAAAAATAACTGGCGTCATGCCGCGTTCTTGATAGTTGAAAGAGGATTGAAGAAGCGTTGTTGATTTACCCGCATTCATTGCTGAGTAATAGAAATACATCTGAGCCACAGAGCATTACCTAAAGTTAAAGTTTTAATTTATGGAAATGGAAAATAAAAGGGCTGAATTATCAGCCCTTTAAAAATGAAAATTCAATTACTTACGACGCCACGTTGTGCCTTCTGGACCATCTTCCAGAACAATGCCCATTTCGGTCAGCTTGTCACGAGCCATATCTGCATTCGCCCAATCTTTCGCAGCACGAGAGTCGTTACGCAGCTTGATCAGAGCTTCGATTTCAGCCACTTCATCATCGTTACCCGCATCACCTTTTAGGAAGGCTTCAGGATCTTGGTGAAGAATACCGATCACGTCAGCTAGTTCACGCATTAGCGCACCTAGCTCGCTCGCTTTCTCTAGGTTTTCTGTCTTCAGGCGGTTAACTTCGCGCGCCATGTCGAACAGAACTGAGTACGCTTCTGGTGTATTGAAGTCATCGTTCATCGCTGCAGTAAAGCGAGATACGTACTCTTCACCACCAGCAGGAGCAGCATTTAGATCCAAACCACGTAGAGATGTGTACAGGCGCTCAAGCGAAGCACGTGCTTGGTTTAGGTTATCTTCGCTGTAGTTTAACTGGCTACGGTAGTGACCAGACATTAGGAAGTAACGCACTGTTTCAGCATCGTAGTGACCAAGAACGTCACGGATAGTAAAGAAGTTACCTAGAGATTTAGACATCTTCTCACGGTCTACCATTACCATGCCGCTGTGCATCCATGTGTTCACGTATTGTGTATCGTGTGCACAGCATGATTGTGCGATTTCATTTTCATGGTGTGGGAACTGAAGGTCAGAACCACCGCCGTGAATGTCGAAGTGGTTACCTAGGATTGAAGAGTTCATTGCTGAACACTCAATGTGCCAACCTGGACGACCAGGCCCCCATGGTGACTCCCACGTTGGTTCACCCGGCTTAGACATCTTCCAAAGTACAAAGTCTAGAGGGCTGCGTTTTGCTGTTTCGATATCAACGCGCGCGCCAGCTTGAAGCTGATCAAGGTCTTGCTTAGAAAGCTTGCCGTATTCGTTGAACTTACCCACTTCAAACATTACGTCACCGTTATCTGCAACGTATGCAAAACCGCGCTCGATTAGCTTCTCAACCAATTCGATGATTTCAGCAATAAACTGTGTCGCACGAGGTTCAACGTCCGGACGTTTCATGTTCAGCGCATCAAAATCAGCGTGCATTTCACCAATCAAACGCTCAGTCAATGAATCGCAAGACTCACCATTTTCTGCGGCACGTTTGATGATCTTATCGTCGATATCTGTGATGTTACGTACAAACGTCAGATCATAGCCCAAATAGCGAAGGTAACGTGATACAACGTCAAAAGAGACGAAAGTACGACCGTGACCAATGTGACAGAGATCGTAGATGGTAACTCCACAGACATACATACCGACTTTGCCAGCTGTAATTGGTTTGAATTCCTCTTTCTGTCTTGTGAGTGTGTTATATATCTTTAACATGATCTCTATCTATGATTGTGAATGAATAAAAGAAGATGAGTATATCAACTCCAACCTAGTTAGGTAATAGCAATTAACCGATAAAACGATAATCGGCTAAACTTCAAGCACAAAACGAAGAATTTCCTCTTCCTGAGTTTTTAAAGCACTAGAACTTAGGCTAGAATCTCGGGCTCAACACAACACAGTAAAGGAAAGTAGCATGATCACCCTTCACACTAATTTTGGTGACATCAAGATTCAACTAAACGAAGAGAAAGCTCCAGAGACAAGCGCAAACTTCCTTCAGTACTGCCGCGACGGTTTCTACGACAACACGCTTTTCCACCGTGTTATTGACGGCTTCATGATCCAAGGTGGTGGTATGGAGTCTGGTCTACGTGAAAAAGCGACTCGTGCACCTATCAAGAACGAAGCAAACAACGGCCTTAGCAACAAAGTGGGTACACTTGCTATGGCACGTACTATGGAGCCGCATTCAGCAAGCTCTCAGTTCTTCATCAACGTAAACAACAACACGTTCCTAGACTTCCGTAGCGAAAGCCTAGACGGTTGGGGTTACTGTGTGTTCGGTGAAGTAATCGAAGGCATGGACATCGTAAATAAGATCAAAGGCGTTAGCACTGGTTCTTACGGCATGCACCAAGACGTACCTCTAGAAGACGTAGTAATCACTGGTACAACAATTGAAGAGTAATTCTTAGTAATTATTTTTAAAAGATAAGTTAATGGGGAGGCATAGCTTCCCCTTATTTCTATGACGACATTATTTATTTCCGATCTTCACCTTACCCCATCACGTCCTGATATCACGGAATGTTTTGTGACGTTCATGCGAACAGAAGCAACAAAAGCTGATGCACTTTATGTACTCGGCGATCTGTTTGAATTCTGGATTGGTGACGATGACAACACCCCTTTTGCAGACCAAATCCGTGCAGAATTTAAAGCACTGACGGATGCGGGTGTGCCAACTTTTTTCATCCAAGGCAATCGAGATTTTTTACTCGGCAAACGCTTTTGCAAAGAAACCGGTATGACATTACTCGACGATGTCTGCACGATTGATCTTTATGGTCAAAAAGCCGTAATCCTACATGGCGATACGCTCTGCATTGACGATGTGAAATACCAAGAGTTTAGAAAAACCGTTCACAAGCCATGGCTACAATGGTTGTTTAACCGTATTCCTTGGTTCATTAAGAAGAAAATTGTCTCAAAAGTTCAATCCGATATTCGTGATGATAAAATGAGCAAGTCATTAGATATCATGGACGTCAACCAAAATGAGGTCGAGAAAGTTATGTCTCAGAACTGCGTCAACTTAATGATTCATGGTCACACACATCGCCCGAACACACATTTTTTTGACGTCGATGGCGTTAAAAAGACCCGAATTGTTTTAGGGGATTGGTATACGCAAGGCTCAGTTTTAAAAGTAAATTCTGATAGTTTTGACCTACAAACGAGACCGTTCATACAGAATTTGCGTTAAGCATGTAGAGCGTGTAGAAGATTCACGCTCAAGTCGTAGATATTTTGTAAAAAATCGCTATTATCATAATACTAAGTTAAACAGAACGAAGTACCTAATTGAAGTATTCTTACGTAGCTCGCCAACCGATTCTGGATAGAGAAAAACGAACCATAGGTTACGAACTCCTCTTTCGAGACGGCCCTAAAAATACCTTCCCTGAAGTAGAACCAGAGCTGGCTACTAGTCGACTGCTATCCGATCATTTTTTATCGACGCATTACAACACATTAGGAAACAAACTTGGCTTTGTTAACTTTCCGCATCAAAGCTTGGTGAACTTGGTCCCAACTTTGTTCCCTAAAGAATCTCTCGTCATTGAAGTCCTTGAAGACTGCGAACCGACAGAAGAACTGTTAGAAGCCATCAAGCACCTTCATGAGTGCGGATACAAAATTGCTCTGGATGATTTTGTTCCGACGAAAGCTTGGAAGCGTTTTCTTCCATACGTTTCCATGATCAAGTTTGATATTAGACTTGTGCCGATCAAGAAAGCTGCCATTTTTATTCAGGCGTTGAGCCCATTTAAAATCGACTTTCTTGCGGAAAAGGTAGAGACCTATGAAGAGTTTGAGCAAGCTCTAGAAGCCGGTTTTAACTATTTTCAAGGGTATTTTTTTAGCAAACCTGAGATGATCCAGAAAAAACGGTTGAACCCCGCGTTTCTTACCGTCATCCAACTTTGTAAAGAGATTGCTGATAAGCCCATCGACTTCAATGAGGTTGAACGTCTGTTTTCGATAGATGTGACGCTGTCATACAAGCTGCTTACTTACGTAAATTCAGGATATACATTAACGACTAAGATCAAATCGTTCAGACAGGCGCTTATTTATCTGGGTGAAGAGCGACTACGACGCTTTATTTCCTTAGTTGCAATTGCGTCCGTTCAAGAAGATAAACCTGACTCTCTATACTCTTTAGCGATTCAGCGTGCACGAATGTGTGAACTGTTACTTAGTCAAATGAACACTAGGTATGACCCTGGGCAGGCTTTTTTGACAGGCATGTTTTCTTTACTCGGCTCTTTGCTCGATCAACCGCTCTCGGATGTCATTGAAGATATCCCCGTTGACGAAGATATAAAACTCGCATTAACCAGTCGAAAAGGCGTACTTGGTCACTTACTTTCGATGACGATCGCCTATGAACAAGCGGACTGGGAGTTAGCCGAGCGATATTGCACCGTTCTTAAATTAACCGAACCTCAATTAGCGGACGCTTTTAATCAATCTACCGAGTGGGCTCAAGAACTGCTGTCTCAAACGCCCTAAATCGCTATAATGCCTCACCTCCGGCCTCGCAATTGTGAGGTTGTTTGTTTTTACCGCTTAATTAATCGAGATTTCATTTTATGGCTTCTTCTTGCCCTTGCGGATCTAACCGCACCTACCAACAGTGTTGTGAAATTGCCCACAACAACCATGCTGACGTCACCACTCCAGAGCAGTTAATGCGCTCTCGTTACAGTGCGCATGTGTTAGGTCTAGTCGATTACGTGGTCAACACTTATCATCCAAGCTGTAATGCAGAAGAGCAACGTGAAGGCATTGCCCAATCTATCGACAGCGATTGGTGCAAACTTGAAGTTGTAAAAACAGAAGCTGGCAGTAATGACAATGAAGGCTTTGTAGAGTTTAGCGCTTATTTTGATGAAGACGGCAAACGCTACTGTATGAAAGAACGTTCTCGCTTTGTAAAAGAAAATGGGCTTTGGTACTACATTGACGGCACATTTCCTGAAGAAGAGCTAGAAGAAGAACCAGAACAAGATCCTCGCCTAAACCAACCTGTGAGTAGCCTAAAAGTAGGTCGCAACGACCCATGTATCTGTGGAAGCGGTAAGAAATTTAAGAAGTGTTGTGGGTAAGATCATCCACTCCTAGCTTATTGAGCTCGATTTAATTGGATTCTTGACTTCGCCTAGGTTCGTTGGAGTGACGTGAATATATGTACCTATTTGAAGTAAATAACTCTACTGCAAGTACCATTAGAAAATATACCGTCATTCTGAACAGCGAGGGACGAGCGTGATTCAGAATCTAATCGCCACCAGCACTGTTGCCGGTTTTTGCCCCGAATCAAGAACACTAAAGTAAAAAGCCCCTAGGCTCGAGAGCATAGGGGCTTTCACTTATCGCAAGCTTACTTATGACGCTCTTTCAGTTTGTTCACTACGTCATTCATCGATAAGCCTTGGTCTTGAAGCAATACCATTAAGTGATAAATCAAATCTGCAGATTCACACACTAACTCCGCCTTATCGCCCGACGTCGCCGCAAGCGCGACTTCAACGCCTTCTTCGCCCACTTTTTGCGAAATACGCTTGGTGCCACGGGCATAAAGACTGGCAGTATAAGAGGAATCTGGGTCGGCACTCTTGCGGGCAGCCAATAGCTGCTCAAGTTGATGAAGCCACACCATTTGTGACTCCTCTTGAGGGTCCACATCCCAGCAAGTTGTGTTACCCAAGTGACACGTAGGACCAATGGGATTCACTTTCACCAGTAGCGTATCGTTGTCACAATCGAGCTGAATGTTCACCAACTGCAATACGTTGCCAGAAGTCTCACCTTTCGTCCAAAGACGTTGCTTGGTTCGAGAGAAAAACGTCACTTGACCCGTTTCGCCCGTTTTTGCCAACGCATCTTGGTTCATGTAACCCATCATCAGTACTTGACTTGATTGGAAATCTTGTACGATGGCAGGTACCAGACCATCCACCTTTTCCCAGTTGATTCGCTCAGCTAGCGAACTTACTTCGGCGGCTTTTACACTCATAGTCGTACCTCAATGCCTTGTTGTTTCAAATACTGCTTTAGTTCACCAATATTGATGACTTGCTTGTGGAATACCGATGCGGCAAGCGCGCCATCCACATTTGCTTTTTGGTAGGCTTCTGCGAAGTGCTCTATGGCACCTGCACCACCCGATGCAATCAGCGGTACAGTACATACTTCGCGCACCATATTCAGTTGTTCGATATCGTAGCCGTTACGCACACCGTCTTGGTTCATCATGTTCAGTACGATTTCACCAGCGCCGCGTTTTTGTACTTCTTGCACCCAATCACGCGTTTCCCATTGGGTGGCTTTGGTGCGTTCTTCATCGCCAGTAAACTGGTAAACCTGATACTTACCTGTCTCTTTATCGTAGTAAGAATCGATACCAACGACGATACATTGCACACCAAACTTATCAGCAAGGTCAGTAATCAACTTAGGGTTCGCCAAGGCAGGAGAGTTAATAGATACCTTATCTGCACCAAACTCAAGAATGCGCGCCGCGTCCTCTGCTGATTTAATGCCACCAGCCACACAGAACGGAATATCAATCACTTCTGCAACGCGAGCGACCCAACTTTTATCAACGACACGCCCATCACTTGAAGCGGTAATATCGTAGAACACAAGCTCGTCAGCGCCTTCTTCAGCATAACGCTGCGCCAGAGGAACGATGTCGCCAATGATTTCGTGGTTGCGGAACTGGACGCCCTTCACCACTTGTCCATCACGAACATCAAGACATGGAATTATTCGCTTTGCCAGCATGCAAATGCCTCCTCTGCTGTGAATTTACCATCTAACAGCGCACGACCAACAACCACACCAGCCACACCGCTGCCTTTTAGCGCTTCGATATCTGCTAATGAGCCAATGCCACCTGAAGATTGAAACTGCACTTGTGGGTACTGTTTACATAGGTCGACATAAAGCTCTACGTTTGAGCCTTCTAGCGTACCGTCACGAGAAATGTCCGTACAAAGCACGTGCTGCAAACCTACCGTCAGGTAATCGTTGATCAGAGCTTCGATGGTCACGCCTGAGTCTTCTTGCCAACCAGAGATCGCCACTTTACGCGTGCCGTCTTGATCTATGTTGATGTCTAGCGCGAGAACGATTTTCTCCGAGCCGTATTTTTCCATCCAACCTTTCACAAGCTCTGGCTGTTTTACTGCTGTAGAGCCAACCACAACGCGCTGAGCACCCGCTTCTAGCAGATCAATCACGTCTTGCTCGGTACGCACTCCGCCACCGATTTGGATGTTCGCTGGCGTGCTTGCTAGTAGCGTTGCAATCAAATCAAGTTGGCGTGCTGTCGTGTCTTTCGCGCCAGTTAAATCCACCAAGTGCAGCCAGTTAGCACCCGCTTGGTGATACAAGTTGAATTGCTCTGCTGGGTCGACTTTGTACTCGGTTACTTGGCCGTAATCACCTTGATAAAGGCGAACCACCTGTCCTTCAATTAAATCAAGAGCTGGAATAATCACACTAAATCCCTTTTATAATTCTAAGAAGTTTTGAATAAGCTTCGCGCCCGCTTTTGAAGAACGCTCAGGGTGGAATTGCACGCCGTAGTAGTTACCGTTTTGCACGGCTGCTGTGAACGGGTTGCCGTACTCACATTCCGCTATCGTGTAATCCCCAACTGGCATCGCAAAGCTGTGTACAAAGTAGAAGTACTCACCTTCTTCAATACCTTTGAAAAGTGGATTACCTGCTTTTGCAGACACTGTATTCCAGCCCATATGCGGCAGCGGTAAATCGCCGGTTTGTAACAACTTCACTTCGCCATCACAAAGTCCAAGACACTCAACCAACTCGTCGGCTTTCTGGCCTTTTTCTTGAGACACTTTGCCCAGCAGTTGCATGCCTAAACAGATACCTAACAGCGGCTTTTCTACCTGTTTTACCAAGCTGATAAGATCGCGCTCTTCTAGGTTTTTCATCGCTTCGCTGGCGGTTCCCACTCCCGGTAGGAATAGCTTATCTGCCGACAATACGACTTGCGGATCTTTTGAAATAGTCACGTCATAGCCTAGGCGTTTAATGGCAAACTTCACCGAAGAAACGTTGGCACAGCCAGTATCGATAATGACAACTTTCTGTTCTGTCACTGTTTTTCTCCTTGCTAACGTTAGCCTTAAAGCACGCCTTTACTACTTGGTAGCTCAGTGCCTTCTACTTTGATAGCTTGGCGCAGAGTGCGACCAAACGCTTTAAATAGACTTTCAATGATGTGGTGATCATTGTTGCCCGCAGAAGAAAGGTGCAACGTACACGCTAAAGTGTCAGTCAGAGATCGGAAGAAATGAACCACCATCTCTGTTGAAAGGTCACCCACTTGCTCACGGCTAAACTGCGCGTCGAACTTAAGGTAAGGACGACCAGATAGGTCCAGTGCACATTGTGCCAAGCACTCATCCATTGGCAGGCTGAAACCAAAGCGACCAATACCACGTTTGTCACCCAGTGCTTCTTTCAATGCTTGACCTAACGCAAGAGCGGTATCTTCTACCGTGTGGTGATCATCAATGTGCAGGTCTCCTTCCACTTTGCACACCATCTGGAATCCGCCGTGCGTCGCGATTTGATCCAGCATGTGGTCGAAGAAGCCAAGACCTGTAGAGATGTCATTGCCGCCTTGTTCATCAAGGTTCACCGCAACTTTGATGTCTGTTTCTTTTGTGGTACGAACCACTTCAGCTACGCGCGCCTTCACCGTGAGATCTTTCAGGATCTGTTTCCAGCCCATGATTTCTGGGTTGTATTGAATGCCACGAATTGCCATGTTTTCTGCAAGTTGAAGATCGGTTTGACGATCGCCAATCACAACAGAGTTTTGAAAATCTACTTTGCCACCTTGAAGATACTCTTTTACCAAGCCTAGTTTAGGCTTACGGCAAGAGCAGTTATCTTCATCAAAGTGAGGACAAATCAGTACGTCATCGAACTTCACACCTTGAGACTCAAAGATCTCCATCATCATGTTGTGCGGTGCATCAAAATCAGCTTGTGGGTAGCTGTCGGTACCCAAACCATCTTGGTTCGTGACCATCACTAGACGATATCCTGCATCCTGCAACGACAGCAGGCTTGGGATAACAAATGGTTCTAGTTTTAGCTTATCTAAACGGTCTACTTGAAAATCAATCGGCGGCTCAACAATTAAGGTGCCATCACGGTCGATAAAAAGGATTTTTTGTTGTTTGCTCACTCGAACTTCCTTATTGCTATTCTTTTGGCGCTCCCGCTATTGAGCGAGAGCGATAAATTCTGTCTCTATTTATGCGTAGTAGTTTCTGATAAATCCAAGCGTTTTTTCGCACTCGTCACGGTTACCCACACTGATACGCACACAGTTTTCAATTGGCGAGTTACGCAAAATAATGCCCGTATCCCAAGCCGCTTTGAAAAGGTCATCGCCATCTGGGAATTTCACCAATAGGTAGTTCCCCCACCCTTCAAACACTTCCAAGCCCGGAATCATTGAAAGGCCAACTTGCAAGTAAGCACGGTTTGCATTCAAATCGAGAACTTGAAACTTCGCTCGCGCTAAACCAGCTTCCGAAAGCGCCTGAGTCGCAATTTCTGCCACTGGAACTGGGACTGGGTAAGGTGCGATAACTTTAAGAAGTACATTAATAAGCTCTTCGTTCGCAAGCGTAAATCCACAACGCAGACCTGCAAGCGCAAAAGCTTTCGACAGAGTACGCAGAATTGCAAGGTTCGGGTATTGCGCCAGTAGGTCTACCGTTGACGCTTCTGGACAAAAATCGATGTACGCTTCATCCATCACCACGATTGCACGGTCTTTTGTCATCTCAAGCAGAGAGACAATGTCTTCACGCTTAACTAAGTTACCTGTTGGGTTGTTTGGCGAACATACAAAAACCAGCTTCACGTTATCCAGATTAGCTTCGATGCCAGCAAGATCGAGTTGCCAATCTGAGGTTAGCGGCACGGTTTTGCGCTCAACGCCAATGGTTTCAGCGCTGATGGCGTACATACCGTAAGTTGGAGGGCAGTAAAGAATCGCATCTTCGCCCGGCTCACAGAATGCACGAATTAACAACTCAATACCTTCGTCTGCGCCGCGAGAAGTCAGTGTTTGTTCTGGTTTCACACCCGCATACGCTGCGTAAGCGGAAATCAGTTCTTTCGGTTGGCATTCGCTGTAACGATTAAGACGAGCAAAGTCTGTTTTGTATTCATTGTTAAATGGTGATTCGTTGGCATTTAGCCATACGTCACCCGTACCACCGATTCGGCGAGCCGACATATAAGGGGTAAGCTGTTGGACTTGTTTACGCGCTAGCTTTTCCATCTCATTACTCTCTTATTCTTTCTTACTTACTTGCTAATTTTTCTACGCGGATAGTAACAGCACGTTTGTGAGCGTCCAGACCTTCTGCTTCAGCCATCGTGACTACCGTTGGTGCAAGGTTCTTTAAACCATCAGCAGAAAGCTCCTGAACCGTCATTCGTTTAGAGAAATCCGCCAAACCTAAGCTTGAATAAGTACGTGTGTAACCGTAAGTAGGAAGGACGTGGTTAGTCCCCGATGCGTAATCTCCCGCAGATTCAGGCGACCAATCCCCAAGGAAGATAGAGCCTGCATTATCAAGTAGAGGTAGAAGCTCACGAGGGTTCTTAGTCTGAACAATCAAGTGCTCAGGACCGTAGTAATTGGAAATAGAAACTGACTGCGTCATCGACTCGGAAATAATGATCAAGCTTGATGCCAGAGCCTTTTCTGCGATGTCTGCACGAGATAGCTCCTTAAGCTGACGTTGAACCGCATCCGTCACTTGATCAGCAATCACAGGAGAAGGAGTCACCAATACCACTTGAGAATCAGGACCGTGTTCTGCTTGGCTCAAAAGATCCGCAGCGATAAAGCCTGCATCTGCGGTTTCATCGGCAATCACAAGAACTTCTGATGGCCCTGCTGGCATATCAATCGCAGCACCGCGGAAATCATTGCTAACCTGTCGTTTTGCTTCGGTCACGTAAGCGTTGCCCGGACCAAAGATCTTATCTACTTTCGATACAGTCTCGGTGCCATAAGCCATTGCAGCAACTGCTTGGCCACCACCGACGTTGTACACTTCATCAATGCCACACAGCTTCGCGACATAAAGGATCTCATCAGCGATTGGCGGTGGAGAACAAAGAACGACTTTACGACAACCTGCAATTTTTGCAGGAACGCCGAGCATCAAAACAGTCGATGGCAAAGGCGCACTGCCACCAGGAATGTACAAACCCACTTTTTGAATTGGGCGTGTTACTTGTTCACAAAGGACACCTGGCTGGGTTTCCACCTTGATCGGTTGCGGCTTTTGCGCTTTGTGGAACTTAGAAATATTGGCGTAAGCTTGCTCTAGTGCGCTCTTCATTGACTCTGACAAACGCTCTGACGCTGCCTTAATTTCCTGAGAAGAAACACGAATGGATTCAGGTTTAACACGGTCAAACTTTTCTGTCAGCTCAATAAGAGCAGAGTCACCTTCTTCTCGAACTTTAGCAATAACTTCGGCCACAGCAGTGGTGATATTGGCACCTTCTGCAATAGCAGGGCGCTCCAAAATAGAGTCTTGCTGATTCTCACTTAATGATTGCCAAACGACTGTTCTCATGATGCTTACTCCATCATTTTTTCAATTGGTAGAACGAGAATTGAACTTGCGCCCAACTCTTTCAGCTGTTCCATTGTTTCCCAGAACAGGTTTTCAGAACTCACTAAGTGAACAGCCATTTTCTGCTTATCTGCAGAAAGAGGAAGAACAGTTGGGTCTTCAGCACCTGGCAGTAGTGCTTTAATTTGATCTAACTTCTCTGCTGGGGCGTGAAGCATAATGTACTTAGATTCTTTCGCTTGCTGCACGCCTTGCATGCGAGTTAACAGCTTTTCGATTAGCGCCACTTTGTCTGCGTCGAACTCACCTGTGCGTTGAATCAATGTCGCTTTTGATTTGAAGATAATTTCAGCTTCTTTAAGGCCGTTCGCTTCCAGTGTTGCACCTGTAGAAACCAAATCAGCGATAGCATCAGCGAGACCCGCGCGAGGCGCAACTTCTACAGAGCCTGTCAGCATACATGTAGAGAATGGAACGCCGGCTTCATCCATGTACGCTTTTAGAAGTTGAGGATACGTTGTAGCAATACGCTTGCCAGCTAAGTCTTGTGGACCGTTGTACTCTTCGTCCTTGTCGATTGCGATAGATAAACGACAGCCACCAAAATCAAGTCGACGAAGCTGAACAAACTCGCAGGGTTCACCTAATGCTTTGCGGTCAAGGCGAACTTCTTCTAGCTCATTTTCGCCAATAAAGCCAAGGTCAACCACGCCATCCATAATTAAACCTGGGATGTCGTCGTCACGAACCAAGAGTAAATCAATTGGCATATTTTCAGAATGGACAACTAAACGCTCGCCCATTACGTTGAACTTTACGCCGCACTGTTTTAGTAGAGCTTGACTCTCTTTGCTAAGACGACCTTTTTTCTGAATTGCGATTCTTAAACGTTGTGTTTGCATTGCTTTGTCCCTATGCAAGATTTTGATATCTAAGTATTTTTCAAACTAATAAAACTAAAAAACCCTCGGGAGATTGAAGTCTCCCGAGGGTTTAAAATCTGCTTTTACTTTGATTTTACCTCCGGGAGTTTCCTGCCTCCCGGGTATGCGTACATCGCCCGAAAGACTAGATTGGGTGATGATGGTGATGAATGTTAATTACAATATTACGCATACTTATTTCAAGGCTCTTCTCATTTGCTTTGTTACCAACCACACTAACCAAGCTGATTACTTTTTTCAACCCTTAATTTTAAAAAAATTCGAATTGTATAATACAAATAAAAAAGGAGGCCGAAGCCTCCTACAATTTCACTTTTTAAATCAGTGAATTACGCACTCTGGCAAGACGCTATTTTAGACTTTGAAAGCCATGACAAAATAGCGCAAACGATAACGAATGTTATCGACGCTGCAATGAACGAGAACGCTATTGAAGCAGTCATACCAAGGGCAATAAAGCCGACGCATGAAACAAGCGCGACTGATAATGCATAAGGTAGCTGTGTTGATACGTGATCAATGTGGTTACAACGTGCACCCGTCGATGACAAGATAGTCGTATCTGAGATTGGTGAACAATGGTCACCGAATACCGCACCAGCTAAAACCGCACTCAGCATCGGTAGCATTAGCGCTACGTCTGTTGCGCCAGCCATGTCACCCGCAATTGGTAGCATAATGCCGAACGTACCCCATGAAGTACCTGTTGAGAATGCCATTAGGCCAGACAACAAGAATAGGATAACTGGTAGCCAGTGCGGGTTAATGTTGCCCTGCGCCATTGTCGAAAGGTAAGTACCTGTCTTCATATCACCGATAACAGAACCAATGGTCCAGGCAAATACTAAGATTAGAATCGCGCCAAACATAGACTTAGCACCAATCCAAAGTGTACGTGCGATCTCAGCCATTGGTAGACCTTGCTTCACAACAGTAAACAGTGCAACTGCTAAGCCAAGCAAGCTACCGTAGATTAGTGATGTACCTACATCTGTATTTTCAAAAGCACCAAGAAGCGCAAACTCCTTACCATCAGCAGCCAATGCTTGGCCACCCGTGTAAAGCATTGAAGCGATAGTCGCGATAATCAGCGTCACGATAGGAAGTATCAAATCTGACACTTTACCCTTTTCACTTTCACGGATATCTAGCTCTTCGTTTAGGTCATGCGCTTCTTGCGAGTCATTTTCTTTGTCTTTATCAAAGCCACGACCTTGCGATGCAGAGATCTCATGCTCACGCATTTTACCAATATCAAGACCAAACCACGCAACAGCGAACACCATTAGCAGCGCAAAAACGGCGTAGAAGTTCATTGGGATAAGACGAACATATGCGCCAAGAGCCGAATACTCTGTGATCCCATGTGAGACTAAGATTCCGCCAATAATAGTAATAATGTAAGCACCCCAGCTAGAAGCAGGCATAATTACACACATTGGAGCAGCGGTTGAGTCTAGAATGTACGCAAGCTTAGCGCGAGACACATAAAAGCGATCGGTTACTGGGCGAGAGATCGCACCAACAGCAAGGCTATTAAAGTAATCATCGACAAAAATGAATACGCCTAAAAAGGCGGCAAGAAGTTTGGAGCCGCGTTTACTCTTCACTCGAGATTGTGCCCATTCAGCAAAAGCACGAGTACCGCCAGATAGCGTTAATAAAGCTGTTGTCATACCTAATAAGATTAGGAAACCAACAATGCTCATGTTCCAAGTGTTAATTCCGCCATCTTCAATAAAGACAGAAGAAACTTGAGAACTGACGTAACCTGCGGTGTCGCTGATAGACCAGCTATTAAGTAGCACCGCACCTAGCACGATACCTACACCCAAGGAAACTAATACACGTCGAGTCAAAATCGCCAAAGTCAAAGCGACAATAGGTGGCAATAATGAAACAGGAGAACTAGAAAAATCTATTAAATTCATGATCTTCAAAAACCAAAGTTTGGCTAGAGATCTACTGCAGACAAGTCACGTAGCATACGATACGTGCTCATGTTGAACTTAGCGACAGGGAAGCGAACACTCCACCCAACCCTACAGTAGCGCTCCATAGTTTAATGTGAATATATACTATGGCAGTGTTGTTCCTTTCAGATACAACCCCAGCAAGTAACTTTGATGAGTTACTTACTTCGGCAATCTTCGCCTTCCACTATTATTCATTGGCATCACCCCAATAATAGCTACTCTTCGAGACCGCGCCTCTACGGCAACAACAAACAATTAACCACTAACTGTACAAATTAACAACAAATTGTCTGCAATATTGCATCAGGTGGCAGCCATTGTACTTATGATGAGAGTCAATGCAACACATCAAACTAAATTAAACAAATAAATAATGACTGAGATAATTTATAAACCTTGCCTACTTCCATAAGTTTTGTGCAACTGAAATCACATCAATCATGTTATTTATGAAACATTATTACCACCTTAGAAATATCATGGTTTATCTTATATCAATAAATTAAGGATATATGACACACCATTAAAGATGGATGCTTCATATTTTTAAGTAATAACTCAAATTTTTTTATAAAAAACCAAGCTGTCACTCTCTCTATACAATAATGATTGTTGATTTTAGTTCTCATCTAATAATGATTTATTTCGAGTGTAATAATATTAATTGCTTTAAAAAATAGTCAAATTTAAACAAAATCTTGATTTAGCATTTGCACATAAGGAAAAGATAAAGTTAAATATAAGGACTCTTTGTTTATTTATAGATTGGCATTATTTAATCGTAACGATAAAAAGTGCCCAACACATTAACCTTTTAATAGGAATCGTTATGTCAGAGCTGACTAAAACCCTTCTAAATATCCGTAGCCTTCGTGCATTTTCTCGTGAGCTGACTCTAGAACAATTGGAAGAAGCTCTAGATAAACTCACTACTGTCGTAGATGAGCGTCGTGAAGCAGAAGAAGCAGAACGCGCAGCACAAGCAGAGCAAGAAGCTAAGCTTGCAGAGATTGCTGAGAAAATCGCTCAAGACGGTATTGACGTAGAAGCACTTATTACTGCGCTATCTGGCGAAACTAAGACGAAAGGCAAAGCGAAGCGCGCACCTCGCCCTGCTAAATACAAATACACAGATTCAAACGGTAATGAGAAAACTTGGACTGGCCAAGGTCGTACACCTTCGGCGATTCAAGAGCAACTTGATGCAGGTAAATCTCTGGATGAGTTCCTAATCTAGATCCGTGCTATTTTTAAAAGGCTCCCATAGGGAGCCTTTTTTATTTAAACCATTACAAATAAAAAAGGCACATTTCTTAATGCGCCTTTTACTTTAGTTACAGAATAGTTAATTAAACCGCTTCGTATTAACGTTCCCAGTATGCTTCTTCTAGGCTATCTTCTCGCTCAGGAAGTCCGCGCGACAATCGTGGTGAATGTTGCACGAGAACTTCGTAGCTCGCACGGTTTGCGTATTTGCAGACTTGAGAAAAAGAAGAGTAAGTTAAATACTCGTTACTGTGCTTGCTTGAATTAGGCACATTTTCTTTATGGTATTTATTTGCTGCCATATCATGAAGAACCGCAGATAACGCGGCATCACCTGCGCCATTTGTATTCTTAATTTTTTCTGGACCACCCATATATGGCGAGATATGCGAGTACACTTTTATTGGCGCCTCGCATGAGTCTTTTTTCGCCGGACGACTAAATTCATAACGATTAAATTCAGCAATTGACCCTGGAAGCAATGGCAAAGAAGTTTCGCGCTTCGCGCTATCTTCTGTATACCCAGCCATAAATAGACCTACAGGACCCGCCGTGCACAATACTAGATCAGCCCACTCCAATGTTTTATCAGACGCAGCAAGTGGATCAGATTCCCCCGTCAGTGCTTCTGCTTCATCTTCATTCATCGCAACGACTGAAACGTTATCTCGAATGAATTCTTGCCAATATTTAGGGTCATCTTGAATAACAAACTTTGTGCCTAAAGTCAGAACAACAGGCACATCATTCTTTTTCGCGTACTCAATCGCTTTCATTGTTGCTTCGGGCATTGGGTCGCCGTCTTTGCAACGTACTAGATATGACGTCAGTACAAGTGCTGATGCATTTTTAAAGATTTTCTCTGGAATGCTATCAGGATGGAGTTGGTTCATTTGCCCTTCGCTGATAGCAAAAGTACGTTCACCGTCTTCTGTGATAAGAGCAAAACAACGGCCAATTGCACCATCTACACCTTGTAGGTAGTTCAAATCCATGCGACTTGATGTATTACAAAGATAACGGTAACCGTAGCTGCCAATCTTAATATCCTGGCTCATCACTCCAAGTAGTGTGGAGCGATCATCCGCTAGCACGGAGTAGTTATGTAGCGTGTTACCAATTGTACCGCCCGCATACTCATTGGTAATCAAGTTCTCTTCTTTCAGTTGCTGGTATAACTCTTCTGCTCTTTCGTCATCGATAACCAGAGAGTGACCTTTACTCAGACCGTACTTTTCAATCACATCCGTTGTAACTTTTGCTTCAATATCAACCAAGGTTTGGTCAATACCAATGATGTGAGTGCGCGTCATCTTCTTGCTTTCTTGTGCTTGGCTCACCAGCGGGTCACGAGCATGAACAGGAAAATAGTGCTTCGATTTGCGTTGTCCAGGAAATTTCATATTGTCAGTCTGAGTAAGGGGATGAAAAGGAGAGCGGATTCTATACCGCTAATAATAAAGCAGCAATAAAAGCGATTATAGCAAACGTTTGCTGACTACTTTTTTCTTTTAGGTGGCTTATTCACCTTCCATAAAGCTGAGATCTGGTAGTTGCTCAAGGTGCTCGCTATAACGCTTTAGGTTGAACTCACCTTCATTCTTCATTACATCAAAAATCTCAATTGACATCGCACATGCCATCATCGCAACCGCATCTTCACGTGGTGTGCCAGTCATCATTAAACGCATAAGGGTTTCTTTTACTTTAAGCGGGTTACCATCTTCGAGCTGATTTTCAACAATTTCAATCAACTCACTTTCTTGCATAAATTGGTTTTCTTCTGTCATTTGGTGTTTCCTCTTGGATTTTGGCCAACTATGCCATATATACCTCTTCTATACTTGCGAAATTACTCGTTCGAATCTTTGTTGAAGAAAAATCCAGCGAAACGAATTGTGATTTCGATCTCGGATCTGTCACCGGTCTGTGGATTCTGATAGAATCTGCATCCCGTTTATTTAAGTGGTGTTTAGTAATGTCTGATAACAGCCAAAAGAAAGTCATCGTCGGTATGTCCGGCGGCGTTGATTCATCTGTTTCCGCGTATCTTCTAAAGCAGCAAGGCTACCAAGTAGAAGGCCTTTTCATGAAGAACTGGGAAGAAGATGACAACGAAGAATATTGTACAGCGGCAGAAGATCTTGCTGACGCTCAGGCAGTATGTGACAAGCTAGGCATCCACCTACACACTATCAACTTTGCTGCCGAATACTGGGATAACGTATTTGAGTACTTCCTTGCTGAATACAAAGCTGGCCGTACTCCGAACCCTGACATTCTTTGTAACAAAGAAATCAAGTTCAAAGCATTCCTAGAATTCGCTGATGAAGTACTTGATGCTGATTACATTGCAATGGGCCACTATGTGCGTCGCTCTTTCCCAGAAAATGGTGAAAAACCACAGATGCTGCGTGGTCTAGATGGCAACAAAGATCAAAGCTACTTCCTGTACACATTAAGCAACGAGCAAATCGCACGTAGCCTATTCCCTGTTGGTGATCTAGAGAAGCCAGAAGTGCGCCGCATTGCGGAAGAACAAGATCTAATTACCGCTAAGAAGAAAGACTCAACTGGTATTTGTTTCATCGGTGAACGCAAGTTTACAGAATTCCTCGGTCGCTACCTTCCAGCTCAGCCTGGTAATATCGAGACGCCAGAAGGCGAAGTGATTGGTCAACACCAAGGCCTGATGTACCACACACTTGGTCAGCGTAAAGGTCTACACATCGGTGGCCGTAAAGGCGGCGGTGGTAACGAGGACCCATGGTTCGTTGGTGAGAAAGATCTAGAACGTAACGTTTTGATTGCTGTTCAAGGTAAAGACCATCCAATGTTGAAATCAGAAGGTCTACTTGCATCACAACTTCATTGGGTAGATCGTGAGCCAATTCGCGATGTTATGAAGTGCACAGTGAGAACTCGTTACCGTCAGGAAGATATTCCTTGTACAATCATCCCTATCGATGATGAAAACATTAAAGTTATCTTTGACGAGCCACAAATTGCTGTAACTCCAGGTCAATCAGCAGTGTTCTACAAAGGTGACGTGTGCCTAGGTGGCGGCATCATCGAGCAACGCATTAAATATTCTCAAGCTTAGGAGTCGTTACGTGGCGAATACACTTTATGACCGTACTATCGCTTTCGCTGGGATTTGCCAAGCTGTTGCTTTAGTTCAACAGGTAGCGAGAAACGGACATTGTGATCAAGATGCTTTTGAAACATCAATCAACGCTATTTTGAGCACGAACCCTGCTAACACAGTTGGCGTATTCGGTCGCGAAGCCGATCTAAAGCTCGGCCTAGAATGCTTGGTTAAAGGGATTGATAGCACACCATCAGGCAGTGAAATTACTCGTTACATTATTAGTTTAATGGCGTTAGAGCGTAAGTTAAGCTCTCGTAACGATGCTATGTCTCAGCTTGGTGATCGTATTCAAATGGCCAAGCGTCAGTCAGAGCACTTTGAGCTACTAGACGATCAAATGATCAGCAATTTAGCGAGCATCTATCTGGATGTCGTTAGCCCTATTGGCCCACGCATTCAAGTAACAGGCACGCCATCTGTACTGCAGCAGACGGCAAGCCAACACAAAGTTCGTGCGCTGTTGTTATCTGGCATTCGTAGTGCAGTTCTTTGGCGTCAAGTTGGTGGTAAGCGTCGCCACCTAATCTTCGGGCGCAAGAAGATGGTAGAGCAAGCACAAATCCTTCTTGCTCGTCTGTAGTAAAATATCAAATAAGCAGCTCGCGTTTATCGCGAGCTCATTTTTTTCGACTAAAACAAATCTCGCGCAAACGTTTGCGCAATATTCGTGACAATTGCCACAGTTATTGGTATAAAGCTCACGAAATTTAGAAACCCAATTCAGGAGAACATCATGGAACTGTCAGCATTGACTGCTGTTTCACCAGTAGACGGCCGTTACGGAAGCAAGACAATTGCGTTACGCGAAATTTTCAGTGAATACGGTCTACTAAAGTACCGTACTATCGTTGAAATCCGCTGGCTACAAAAGCTTGCTGCTACTGCTGAAATTGCAGAAGTGCCAGCGTTTAGCGCAGAAGCAAACCAATTCCTAGACGACCTTGCTGCAAACTTCTCTGAAGAAGATGCACGCCGTATCAAAGAGATCGAGCGTACAACTAACCACGACGTAAAAGCGGTTGAGTACTTCCTAAAAGAGAAAGTAGCAGACGTTCCTGAACTGCACGCAGTAAACGAGTTCTTCCACTTCGCATGTACTTCTGAAGACATCAACAACACATCACACGCTCTAATGCTTAAAGAAGCGCGTGAGAACGTGATTCTTCCAGAAATCCGTAACCTAATCGACGCTATCAAAGCACTAGCAGTGGAATACCGCGACATTCCTCTTCTATCTCGTACACACGGTCAGCCTGCTTCTCCATCTACTATGGGTAAAGAAATGGCAAACGTGGCGTACCGTATGGAGCGTCAATTCAAGCAAATCGAAAACGTTGAGATCCTAGCGAAAATCAACGGTGCAGTAGGTAACTACAATGCACACCTTTCTGCTTACCCAGAGCTAGATTGGCACAAGTTCTCTGAAGAGTTCATCACAGAGTCTCTAGGCGTAACTTGGAACCCTTACACAACTCAAATCGAACCGCACGATTACATCGCTGAGCTGTTCGATGCTATCGCTCGTTTCAACACTATCCTGATTGACTTCGACCGTGACGTTTGGGGTTACATTGCACTAGGCCACTTCAAGCAAAAAACTATTGCTGGTGAGATCGGTTCTTCAACAATGCCTCACAAAGTTAACCCAATCGACTTTGAAAACTCAGAAGGTAACCTAGGTCTTGCGAACGCTGTATTCGGCCACCTAGCACAGAAACTGCCTATCTCTCGTTGGCAACGTGACCTAACTGACTCAACGGTTCTACGTAACCTTGGTGTTGGTGTTGGCTACGCTATCATCGCTTACACTTCTACGCTTAAAGGCATCAGCAAGCTAGAAGTAAACCGTGAAGCGCTTCTTGCTGAATTAGACAAGAACTGGGAAGTACTAGCTGAGCCAGTACAAACAGTTATGCGTCGTTACGGCATCGAGAAGCCATACGAGAAGCTGAAAGAGCTAACTCGTGGTAAGCGTGTAGACGGCGAAGCAATGCGTAACTTCATCGACGGTCTTGAGCTTCCTGAGCACGAGAAAGCACGTCTGAAAGAGATGACGCCAGCGAACTATATCGGTCAAGCAATCGAGCTGACAGATAAGCTGTAATCCTCCTGTAACGACCAGATACCTAAAAGGTTGACGCGAAAGCGTCAACCTTTTTTAGTTAGGAGAGTTAGGTCGGGAGAAAATGATTTTAGTTATATGGAATGGATTATTAATTGAAGATCAGCCCCATTTGTTATGGCTGCTTTTGGAAGAACAAGGTTATTGTTCCTACTTCCACACCAAACTTTTTTATTTTCGTTAGATTGAAAACGTGTCTGTCATCCTGACGATAAAGCCAATCATCAAAAGCAACTGTCACTGATGAATCCTCCATTTGTAGCTCAAAGTCATATTGCCACTGTAGCGCATTGCCCTGCTCTTCCCCTGTTGCTACACCTATAATATCGTCTGCCTTACCTTCATAACGACCGTCTTCTAATCTAGTGATAACCCAAATTCGCTGGTCCACCTCTCCGTCATCAAACACAAAGTCTTCCACCAGCGTCAGCGTATCACCCGCTACAGTACCCACTATATCGACCTCAAAGCGACGCGTTTGCTGTCCGGTATAATCTTGCACCATCCCCCACGCCTTTATGTCGCCTTCGAAATAACCGAATACGTCAAAAGTCGGTGTAGAAGAGCGGTAATTATCAATGTCTGCGGAACATGCCGAAAGAAAAACAGCTGCCACTAAAGTCGCTGCTTTAAAAATTCGTTTAAACACTATCTAACCTGCCCTATCAATTGTTTTCGGAGTTTCGGAAATTCTGTGTTGGGTGATAACCATATAGCCAAAAATGCATCGTTCATTCGTTCGTCTTCAATGATGCCAACGTTCTTTACTTGCACGTCCCCAACCTGCTTATAAAACAGCTGACCAGATTTTCCATCTGTTAGATAAGTAAGCTCGTCACCTTTTTGAATATCAGGAAACATACGATCGAGCTCGCTGATCCAAGCTTTTCGATATGAGTCCGTAAAACCCAATTTCGCCCACTGCTCATCCGTCACATCAAGCAGCTGTTGCTTACTGATGTCTCTCTTGTAATTAATTTCCAACGCAAGGGGATGTGGCGATACGTCATCGCTTACGATGAACTTTCCATCAGGCGCTTTTAATCTTGAGTGATAAATATCGAAGATGAACCAAGTAAGTTGGGCTTCTCCAACAGTTTTCCATCCCTTCCAATTCGCAATGTTGCTGGCAGCTTCGCTATTTCCAACAGGTTGAGCTTGCAGAGCAAAAGAGCCAGTTACTATTACCAACGCAAGCAGCCTAGTCAGTCTCTGAGTTAAGTCTCTCTTCAAGCTTTCCATTTCCGTACACCTTGAGTATCAAGAGCATCATGACGCACCATTCGACAAACAACATTGCCAGTGTAGCGCCAGTGCTAAATCCAAATTCAACGGCTTGGAGCTTATAGCCAGCAAAGTAGCTCGCTGTTCCTCCGATACCGCCTACTATTGATACGTAGGTTTTTGGGAAACGGTACAAAATTGACTTGAGTTGATAGGCATACCAGGCGAACAGAATCCAAAGGCACAAAAGCCAAAGGGGTAACCATTGAGTGGCAAACATGAAAATTGAAAATTGCTGATTTAATGTATCAAGCACGAGACCAATCGTGGCGATAACACCAATACTTTTGAGCGAAGATGCGTCAGTTTTCAAACAATATAGTAGGGTTGCCAAAGTAAGGAATAACGTCACCCATTGCCATTGATAGGTTCCAAGCACCGCTGCAAACCAGCAGAGTTGGAACCATGTCGAAGCAAGAAACACCTTCATAACGAACTACGGGCGTTGAAACGTCATGTGAACGGCACTGATCGTGCGAGCCAAAAAGCCACCTTCACAGTAGCTCAAATAGTAGCGCCACATACGCACAAAGCGGTCGTCGTAGCCAAACGAGCGCACTTCATTCTCTGCTCGATTAAAACGTAAGTGCCATTCGTTCAGCGTCTTGGCGTAGTCCAAACCAATATCGAACAAGTCTCGCGTCACTAAGTCACTGTATTTTGTTGTGGCTTGGGTTAGTGAGGTTACCGACGGTAAAAAACCACCCGGGAAAATGTACTTTTGGATAAAGTCGACGTTGTTACTGTAGTAATCGTAACGCTGATCGGCAATCGTAATCGCTTGAATCGCCATCAAGCCACCGGACTTTAATAAAGACTCACAGACCTTAATGTACGAAGGCAGGAATTGTTTGCCCACAGCTTCAATCATTTCAATAGAAACGAGCTTGTCATAAGTTCCGGTTAGGTTTCGGTAATCTTCTTTGAGTAGAGTGATTTTGTCTTCTAAGCCACGCTCTTTGATTTTTTGCTCCGCGTACGCGTGTTGCTCTTCAGATATCGTTGTTGTGGTGACCTGACAACCGTATTGTTCTGCCATGTAAATCGCCATAGCGCCCCAACCAGTGCCAATTTCAACAACATGATCAGTGGGCTTCAGCTCAAGTTGCTGACATAGACGATCCATTTTGTTGATTTGAGCCTGCTCTAGAGAGTCATCCGCATGATTGTAAAGCGCCGACGAGTACAGCATATTGGTGTCAAGGAACGCTTCGTATAGGTTGTTACCCAAGTCGTAATGCGCATGGATATTTTTACGTGAGTTCTCTTCAGAGTTTCTGTTTGACCAATGACTGAACTTGTACAGTATTTTAGTCAACCAACTGCCTTGCTCTTCGAGTTTATCTAAAGCACGCATGTTAAGGGCCATCAGTTTCATTAATGAGGTTAAATCGGGGCTATCCCACCACCCATCCATATAAGCCTCACCAGCAGCAATACTGCCGCCCTGCAAGATCCGTGAATAAAAGCCTGGATGTTTTACCTCTATAGTAGCGACAACAGGTTGACCACTGTACTCCCCATTTGGCGCACTAAAACGCTCGCTTCGCTCTGTCGTTTCCGTCTTAAAACTTTCAATAACTGTTAAGCAGCCGATTTCCATTTTTTGCAGACATTGAAAAATAACTCCGCGAGCCGCTTTTTGCGTTGTCGTCAATTTACGCGGCAATGTCATAGAACTAGTATTTAACATGCAGAATTCTCCTTGTGCTTTTTATTTTTTTTGTCTGTTTTTTCAGTATCGGCTTCTATTTCTTCATGCGTTGAATATTTAGGATGAGAATAAAAAGGTGCGCCTTTCACCCAAAGTTTTAATGCGTGCCAATAAATACCAACCATTACTTTTACCGTTTGTATTGGTGTAACGATCAAACACCTCAATAAGGTTTTGCTTGAAAGTGGCTTGGCTTTCATAACCATGGTGGCATCAAAGTGTTTCTCTCCTTTGTGACATTCAAGATGAATATTCAACTTGTCTGTCAAAGGTTTAATTCTCCAGCGGTAGAGTTGGTCAATCGGGTTGAATGGTGAAACATGGAATGCTTTAACTTGTTCCCAACCAAACTTTTCTTCTTCTTTATCTGCTGACACCACGTAGTAATGTCGTTCATTCCAAGGAGTGTTACTCACCTCTGCGAGGAGATACTTCCATTCTCCTTCAGTGTTATAAACGTAGTAGAAATTAACGGGACTGAAATAAAGTCCTAGATAACGCAAGTGACAGACTGCGATTACCTTGCCGGTACAGCGAACACCTGTCAGTTCTTCAATTTTGCTGTGCACTGCCGACTTGACGCTACCTTCACCAATGTAATCACTGCGCTTGAAGCGAGCCCAATGCCACCAACGCGAACCAAAACCCCATACTTTTTTTTCTAAAGCATCGATCTCGTCTACATCGATGGCGGGCATAAATAAAGAGTAGTTCAACTCATGATTCACCGGCGTGAATCGACGGTGACGAACGTTGCCTATAAACAATCGGCTGTTCATTTGGCTATCCATATCACGCTGCGCCTTTTTCGAAAGGAACCACATTTTGTTCGCGGTACTTTTCTTCTAGTTCTTTCACAACATCAAGCGCGCTACGCACGCCATCTTCATGAAAACCGTTGTACCAATAAGCGCCGCAGAACCAGGTACTTTGTTTACCCTGTATCTCATTTTTGCGCTGCTGCGCTGCAATAGACTCAGTGGTGAATACTGGATGATGATAAGTGAACGAACGCAAGACTTTATTTGAGTTAATTTGCTCAGTACTATTCAACGTTACACAAAACGTGTGTTCTGATTGAATATGCTGAAGAATGTTCATGTTATAAGTGAGCGAAGGGAGGCGTTGCTGTTCCTCCTCACTGCCTTCCAATAGGTAGTTCCATGATGCCCATGCTGCCTTACGTTTTGGTAGTACGGCAGAGTCGGTATGAAGAACAACTTCATTTGCTTGGTATGTCATATCCCCCAAGATTTCCTGCTCAATTGGGCTGATATCCTCTAGCATTCTCATTGCTTGATCACTGTGACAAGCAAAGATAACGTCATCAAACCAATGCGTTTCTCCGCGAACTTGAACGCCAACCCCTTTTTCGTTGCGAACCACTTTTTCGACAGGACTATTAAGACGAATATTCTCGGCAAAGCCTTTGGTCAATGGTGGAATGTATGAACGTGAACCATCTTTAATCACATACCATTGCGGTCGGTTAGTCACATCTAGCAGACCGTGGTTGAGGAAGAAACGTAAGAAGAACATAAGAGGGAATGCGCGCATGTCAGCTAAAGTCGACGACCAAATCGCAGCACCCATCGGTAAAATGTAGTTATCGGTAAAGAAAGCACTGAATTTGTGTTCGTCAAGGAACTCACCTAACGTCTGAGATTGCGAGGATTGCTCGCTAGCGAAGCGCTTGGCAAGTTTATTGAAACGAAGTATCTCGAAGATAAATCGATAAAATTTGGGGTTTGCCCAGTTGCGTTTTTGAGCAAACAATGTCGACACTGTGTGGCCGTTGTACTCTAGTCCGTTCCCATCGTTTCTGACACTGAAGCTCATTTGAGTCGGCAGACCTTCAACGCCAATCTCGCTCATCATTTTAATGAAATTAGGGTACGTACGGTCGTTATAGACGATGAACCCAGTATCTATCGCGTATTCTTTACCATAAAGGCTCACATCAACGGTTGCAGTATGGCCACCGATGTAATCGTTCGCTTCAAACAGCGTTACATCATGTTCTTTATGCAAGTAATAACCACAAGTAAGGCCAGAGATTCCCGTTCCCACAATCGCTATCTTCTTTCTTCCTGCTGTTTTCATTCTTATTCCTTCTTATGATACGAGTTTAGCAGTTAGGCGAGCTTGCCAACTGTATGGAAGTAACGAGATAAAACGTAAAATACTGGTAAATCTCGCTGGGAAATAGATATAGGTCTTGTTGGCGGCTAACTGCTTCCTGATAGAGTCCGACGCTTGCTGAGTAGAAATGATCATTGGCATTTCGAAGTCGTTTTTGTCAGTCAACGGCGTTTCAACAAAACCAGGAAACACCGTTACCACATTGATCCCTTTCTTTTTCAAGTCGACGGCGAGCGTGCGTGCAAAATAACTGACTGCCGCTTTGGATGCGCCGTAAGCTTCAGCACGAGGCAGTGCCACTTCTGATGCGATAGAGCCAACAATAACAATGCGGTGCCCTCTCTCTAAATGCACTTGGCAGCCTTCAACGCAGTTGGCAACACCGACAACATTTACGTTCATCACACGCGCCATGAGTTTCGCGTCGACCACTCCCTCATCCATGTACTCACAATCGCCTGCGTTAAAAACCCATGTGTTTGGCGTAAAGGGCAAATTAGAGAGAGCCTGCTGAGTTTCCTCATAATTTGTCACATCAAACTGCAATGTATGAATTTTGGAGGAAACTGCCTCCAGTTCTGCAAGAACATCTTGATTCCGACCACAAGCAATCACATTCCATTCTGAGTTCGCGTAATCTAGGGCAAGCTGTCTTCCTATTCCGGAGGTGGCGCCTGTGATTAAGATGGTGTTGTTCATTGTCCTAACCTCTGCTTGATGGTTTTAACGACTGAACCAAGTAACGGTAAATGCTCATAGAGCATCTCTCCGAGATCAAAATAGTCTCGGTGATAAATGACCTGACCTTCGCTAAATTTGAGGTGCGAAACACCATTGACGAGAATAGGCGCACCCTTCTGAAGTTTGGGATGCTGAAGGTCCATTGTCCAAGTTAGGAAGCCTGTATCTCCGACTTGTTGATGCTCATGGATTACAAAATCACAACTGATGACGTTGGCATATAATGAGGTGAAATAATCCGAAAGTGCTGGCCATCCTTCTAAACGATGCGCTGCGTCCTCAAATACTACATCTTGGTGATATATATCCTTAAGTAGATGTAAGTTCGCTTTGTTGAGCTTTTGATAGATATTGCCAACAGACTGTATGTCCATTTTTTACTCCTACACGCCCATTAAGTTGTACAAAATTATTATATGTACAAGATAGTTCATTCCACCAAAGTTGTACAAAAATAATTTTGTATAACTTTATTTCTGTAAGTAGTACGTGATGAAGTTCGCACGCGATCAATCGGCGAAAAAAAAGGCTTGGTCAAAACCAAGCCTTTTCAGCAGATTAACAATTATTTAAGTAGGAACAATTAGTATTGCTGGCCTCGCAACGCTGCAATACGTTTATCTAGCGGAGGGTGGCTCATTAGTAGCTCAGTCAGCGACTGCTTGCCGTTGATACCAAATGCCATCATGGTGCCATCCAGTTGAGATTCATGACTCACCTTCAAACGCTCTAGAGCCGCAATCATTTTTTCTTTGCCAACGAGGCGCGCTGCACCTGCGTCCGCGTGGAATTCGCGATGACGGCTGTACCACATAGTCAAGAAGCTAGCTAGGAAACCAAATACCAGTTCAAGCACCATGGATACGCCAAAGTAAACCATCATATTTGTACCTTGGCCTTCTTCATCATCGTTCGACGCCACGATATTGGCAATAAAGCGTGATAGGAAGATAACAAACGTGTTCACGACACCTTGCATCAACGTCATCGTGACCATATCACCATTTGCAATATGGCTCACTTCGTGTGCAAGTACTGCCTCTGCCTCATCACGAGTCATATTGTGTAAAAGACCAGTAGAAACTGCGACAAGAGAGTCATCTCGTTTTGCACCTGTCGCAAATGCATTGATATCTGGTGAATCATAAATAGCCACCGTTGGCATACCAATACCCACTTGTTGAGCTTGACGACCCACAGTTTCGACTAACCAATGCTCCGTTTCGTTGCGCGGGCTTTCAATGACCATACCACCAACCGAGCGTAGCGCCATACCCTTTGACATCATCAACGAAATAAATGCGCCACCAAAACCAAATACAGCAGCCATTACAAGTAAACCTGACAGACTGCCTGGTTGCATTCCAGTTACAGCGTAAACAATATTCAGAACAACACTAAGCACTAGCACGACAGCTAGGTTAGTTGCTAGGAATAACATAATTCGCTTCATTACTTTTCTCCGAGGAAGCTTATCGTTTTTTTAAAACGGATTGTTATAAGGAACAAATGGTAATCGCTATAAAAGCCAATTCCGTTGATTTTCATGTTCCGTGCGTTATAGATATAGTCTATCTGCGATAAAAACAAGGTTAAGCAATAAATTGCAACATTTGTTTTCGGGACTGAAATATTTGATTCAAGCGATTTCAAAACATGCTTTGGTAGGAGCTGGAACCTCCGTTCATATACATTTATCAAAATGATAAAATAAGCTCTGAGCTACCCATCATCTATTGATAGATGATCTTGGTGTTAAATCTATCACCTCTTAGCAACTTAGCTAGAAATTTTTTAATAGACCAAAAACAGTACGTTAGCTCTGCTATAGACTTTGGTCTTATTGTGCGGCCACATGGACATGCTAAATTCGAATGAGATGAACAAAACAGAGCCACTCTAAGTACATTGTAAAAAGTGCATTGGGTGAGTTCAAAAACTCCATGTATTGAGGGAAAAACCATGGTAGAAACTAACGACTATCAAATGGCTATTGATTTACTACGTTGTCACCTAGGCATCTCAGAGGACGAGGCAAAGCAACAACTTGGTATTTCAACCGATCATCATATGTCTCAGCGTGTTGCAGAAACACAACAAGCATTGATGGGGCTCAGCCAAGATAAGTAATCTGACTTTTTAGGTTACACCAACAAGAAAGGGCTGCATTGCGCAGCCCTTTGGGTTTTTAGTCTTTTATCCTAAACACCATTAGTCAGTGTTTAGCAACGGCTCTACATTAATGTACTTGCCTAGCTCTTTGCGTTTAGCACTTGGAAT
Organism: Vibrio sp. 1727; assembly: GCF_033344415.1. NCBI lineage: Bacteria > Pseudomonadati > Pseudomonadota > Gammaproteobacteria > Vibrionales > Vibrionaceae > Vibrio > Vibrio sp. 1727. The sequence continues at coordinate 34,216 of NZ_JAWPOT010000021.1, read as the reverse complement.
ATATGGAATTTCCCCAAGCTTAGGTGCATCGATACGTGCTTCTAGCATCTCGATAATGTCAGCGTAGTGCTCTGTGCCAGGGTTGACGCGGTTTGCCACCCAGCCAACAAGATTCAAACCATCCGCTTTAATACTCTCCGCTGTGAGTAAAGCGTGGCTCAAACAGCCTAATTTAATGCCAACCACCAGTACAACAGGTAACTGCTCTTCTTTTACCCATGTAGATAAACAGTCCGTATCGGATACTGGCACACGCCAGCCTCCAGCACCTTCAACGAGAACAACATCGGCTTGCTGCTTATGTTGAGCCAGTTTTTGACTCAGAACATCGTAACTTATTTCGACATGTTCATGCTTCGCTGCAATGTGGGGAGAAGCAGGCAACTCTAAAGCGTATGGGTTCACATCATCATAGGCCACATCGAGTGTTGCGGCGTCTTGTAAGTGTAAAGCATCAGAGTTACGCCATCCGGCTTCAGTCTTGTCACTCCCTGCTGCCACTGGCTTATAACCAATAGTGTTTAGTCCTTTTGCAGCGATCGCTTGCAAAATGGCTTTAGACGCTACCGTCTTTCCAACATCAGTATCCGTACCAGCAATAAAAAAAGCATCAATCATAGATGTATTACTCCAAAACAAACCTGATAACTTGCAGGTAGAAGACCTTGATCGTTTTTAAACGCTTGGTACGCATGCTCAACTTTTAACAAAGTCTCGCGACTAGTTAAACCGTGTGAGCGCCCGCTTACGTGATTTGCACCTATACCTTTGAGGTCACGCATAACTGAAAATGCAGAGTCATACCAAACTGTGATGGTGGTCAAGTCTAGTTGATGGCTGTCACATCGAGATTGCGCTAACGCAATTTTTACCTGATTGAGCGTTAGAAAGTTATTGACGTGTTGATATGCATCAATTTTTTCCCATGATGCACGCAGCTCATACAGTGATCCATCAACCAGTGTAGAGAACCACGCTTTCCCACCATTTTTTAGCACGCGGCGCACTTCTTTTAGTGGGTAACTTAAATCTGTACACCATTGCAGCGCTAAACTTGAAAACACGTAATCGAAGCTATCATCGTCAAATGGTAAGTTTTCAGCATCAGCAACTTGGTAATGCATTCGTACTGCACCACAACGCTGCTCTGCTTTATCTAACATGGCTTGAGAGATATCGCCGCAGACTACTTCCGCACCGCGTTGTTGAAATAGTTGGGAGAAATAACCCGTGCCACAACCTAAATCCAATATACGTTTTCCCGTCAAATTTTCAGGAAGTTTATCAAGCAAGCGATGTCCAACATCACGCTGAAAAGCTGCGTGTTTGTCGTACGTTTCTGCTGCTTTACCAAACGAAGAGGCAATCGCTTCTTTGTCTTGGTAAAAGCTCTCCAATGTCATATTTTCTGCATTATCCATTACAGCGCTCCTAATGCTTGCTTCAATGCCATTGAAAGCGTTTTAACTTGTTCGTTGGTGTGATTGGCAGTGAGTGTGATTCGAAGGCGAGACGTCCCTTTAGGCACCGTCGGTGGTCGAATAGCGGTAACCCAAATGCCGTTTTGGCGACAAGCGCTCGCAACCTGCAAAGCCAGTTCAGATTCACCAATAACAAACGGCTTAATCGAAGTTTGAGTCTCAACAAAGCCCTCCAGATCGCTGAGGCAGCCTCGATACACTTCACTAAGCTCTGAAAGCTTTTCACGTCGCCAAGACTGCTCTTGAACGATAGAAACCGCATGCGTCAGCGCATAGGCTTGTGCCGGAGGCATCGCTGTGGAATACACATGGTGACGAGCAAACTGAGTCAAAAAGTCTCCCGTTGCGTGGTCACATAAAATAGCCGCGCCAGACATACCAAACGCCTTGCCGAAAGTAACGATCAGTATCTCAGGTTTAACGGTTGCCAACTCGCAAGAACCACCACCGGATTGACCAAGAACGCCAATACCATGAGCATCATCGACAGCAAACCAAGCATCATGACTGCGAGTGACTTCAGCTATATCGCTAAGCGGCGCACAATCACCGTCCATGCTGAACACCCCTTCAGTCACAACTAGATGGTTGTCTTCGCTATTAATCAGCGACTTTAGGTGCTCGATGTCATTGTGTTTGAAGCGCTTCATCTTAGCCGGTGACAAGATCCCCGCTTCCATCAGTGAGGCATGGTTCAAACGGTCTTGAATGAGTACGTCTGATTTTTCTAACAAGGTGAACAACAAGGCTTGATTAGCACTGAATCCAGAACCAAACAGAATTGCTCTGTCGTAACCCAGCCATTCGGTCAGCGCGGCTTCTAAATTGCTGTGCGCGGCACTAAAACCAGTCACCATCGGTGATGCTCCACTGCCACTACCATATACGCTTAAACCTTGCTGCCAAGCCCGAACAAGTGCTTGATCATTGGCTAATCCCAAATAATCATTACTTGAGAAATTAATGTAGCGTCTACCTTCGTGTTCCAAAACGGACTGGTTACCGGCAAACACCACATTCATAGAACGATTCAACCCTTGCGTTTTACGCTCAGCAAGGGCGGACTCGATACGAGATTTAAACGCTGGCATCGTAGAAAAGGTCGTCTTTTGTTGGACGAGCAGCAACACGCTCTACGACGCGATCGAGTAACTCATTTTCTTCGATTTCATCAGGTTTTTGAGACACCTCTTGGCTGTTAATGCCGAGCTTATTGAACAACATCATGTCTTTGTCTTCAGAAGGGTTTGGCGTGGTCAGCAGTTTGCAGCCATAGAAGACGGAGTTTGCACCCGCCATAAAACACAGCGCTTGCATTTGTTCGTTCATGTTTTCACGGCCAGCGGATAAACGAACGGCTGATTGAGGCATCATAATTCGTGCAATCGCAATCAGGCGAATGAAATCGAATGGCTCAACATCATCCACTTCTTCCAGTGGTGTGCCCTTCACCTTCACAAGCATATTGATTGGAACGCTTTCAGGGTGTACCGGTAAGTTAGCCAATTCAACCAACAAACCTGCTCGGTCGTTAGCACTTTCACCCATACCGATAATGCCACCGGAACAGATCTTCATGCCAGCATCACGAACGTGAGACAAAGTATCTAAACGGTCTTGGTAAGTACGTGTGGTAATAATGTTGCCGTAGAACTCAGGTGAGGTATCTAGGTTGTGGTTGTAGTAATCCAGACCTGCGGTTGCCAATTGCTTTGCTTGATCTGGCGTCAGCATGCCTAATGTCATACACGTTTCTAAACCCATGTCCTTCACGCCTTTGATCATGTCGGTCAAATGCGGCATGTCACGCTCTTTCGGGTTTTTCCATGCGGCGCCCATACAGAATCGAGTAGAACCAGCATTTTTGGCTTTTTGTGCAGCATCGAGTACGCGTTCTACTTCCATCAGACGCTCTTTCTCGATGTCTGTGGTGTAACGAGCACTCTGAGGACAGTACTTACAATCTTCTGGACAAGCACCTGTCTTAATCGACAGAAGCGTGCTTACTTGAACATGGTTGGTTTGTTGATATTGACGATGTACAAGCTGCGCTTCGAATAGGAGATCCATGAATGGTTTTTCCATGAGATCGCGCACTTCAGCATGCGTCCAGTTATGACGAACTTCCACGTGTATTCCTTTAGTCACTTTTGTTGTTGTGTTGACAGTCTAACGAGTCTCGATAAACTGTCAACACAACACAAAAGAACAAAGTTTACACCTGTTTATTTTTTAACCTTAATTACTATTGGAATCGCACATGGATCTCGCCTTCGACCGCCAGCATATCTGGCATCCTTACACTTCTACATTGACACCTCTGACCTGCTACCCAGTGGCATCGGCAAATGGTGTGCACATTAAATTGGAAGACGGTACTGAGCTGGTCGATGGCATGTCTTCTTGGTGGTCGACGATCCACGGCTATAACCATCCGCACTTAAATCAAGCCGCTCACCAGCAAATCGATCAGGTCTCTCACGTGATGTTTGGCGGGATTACCCACCAGCCAGCAATCAGTTTGTGTAAGAAGTTGCTATCCCTAGCACCAAGTAATCTTGAACATGTATTCCTTGCCGATTCAGGCTCTGTTGCCGTAGAAGTCAGCTTAAAAATGGCACTGCAATATTGGCATGCAAAAGGCGAACGCCGACCGAAGTTTCTTACTTTGCGACACGGTTATCACGGCGATACGTTTGCAGCCATGTCGGTTACCGATCCTGATAACTCAATGCACTCTCTCTACAAAGGCTTTTTGCCTGAGCATATCTTTGCGGAGTCACCAACTTGTGGTTATTGGGATGAATGGAAGCCAGAAGACCTTACCGACTTCGAGCACAAGATTGAGACTCACCATAAAGAACTTGCTGCGGTGATCCTTGAGCCTATCGTTCAAGGCGCAGGTGGCATGCGTATCTACCATCCAGAATTTCTCAAAGGCGTGCGTAGACTTTGCGACAAATACGATCTGTTATTGATTGCAGATGAGATCGCTACCGGTTTTGGACGCACAGGTAAATTGTTTGCCTGCGAACATGCAGATATTCAACCAGACATTCTGTGTGTCGGGAAAGCACTTACTGGCGGCTACATGACCCTCTCTGCGACCCTCGCGAGCAAACACGTAGCAGACACTGTTTGTGGTGGTGATGCTGGTTGTTTTATGCACGGTCCAACCTTTATGGGTAACCCACTTGCCTGTGCCGTAGCTACTGCAAGTTTGGAATTGATCGAGCAAGGTAACTGGCAACAGCAAACCCAACAAATTGAAACGCTGTTTTCTGAGTTACTACCAAAACTTGAAGAATACGACTTGGTGAAAAACACCCGTTGGTTGGGTGCTATTGGCGTAGTGGAGACGCTTCGCCCTGTGAATATGGAAACCATCCAAGCCTTGTTTGTTGAACACGGAGTGTGGATTCGTCCATTTGGCAAACTGATTTATATGATGCCGCCGTTCATCAGCAAGCCAGAAGATATTGAGAAGCTAGTTAACGCGATTGATGCAGCGTTGCAACGTAAAGACTGCTTCGCTTCATAGTTCAATTCAATACGAAAACGGTTTGAGTATGAGACTCAAACCGTCTCGTTATTTATTAGAGCAGTAAAGCTATCGAAGTTGGCTGTCTTTACTCGCTCGTCGATTGAACAATGCTTGGCGTTGAGATACCAATTCGATTGTTGACTGACATTCGATACACAAACGAACGCCTTTCATTGCAAGACGACGCGCTTCTGGGATCTCATCACCACACTCATCGCAGTAATGGGCGCTCTCACCCTTTGTGATACTGCCACGAACACGGGAAATCTCGTCGTCTATTGTGTTTTGAATTTGTTGGCTGACGCTATCGTCGTTTGCCCACCCTACGGCCATAAGCCCTCCTCGTTACTTGAATGAGAAAATCTACTTACCGTGGTAAGGTGGATGATTATATCGATTACAAATAACAAGATAATTAGGGTAAATTCGAAAACACTATTACGTTTTGGTAATAATTACTCTGTAATCGATTATTCGGCGCTCTCATGGAAAAGCAATGCAAGGTTACTCATACTGCCTTCCTCGCATTCAAAATACTGCGTTTGCTCAGGCTCTCTCAAAGTAACACTGAGTATCTTCTCTACCTCATCAAACTCCTCGCTAAAGTACTCACTGACTAATATGACGCGCTCACCAATACTAAATTCCAGTGACTTTTCATCTACCAACGCTCGATGGTAATGTTTGATACGATAATCTTGAGATTTAATGCGCAGTAAAACTGGGCTTTGATTCACAATGAACTTATTGAAGATAAGACCACCTTTGCCTTGCTCTATCGAAATACTAAAATTCATAGTTTGGTTTACTGAACATTCAAAGACTTTTCTGGGCGAGGTGCTAGCAACGGCAAACGTGCTCATCATGGCAACACTTAACCCCCAAGTGGCCACCAGTCGTTTCATTACCATTCAGCCAACACTTTAAATAGCGCTTGTTCAGACATACGGGTTAATACATAGCCGTGTGAAGAAGAATGCGAGCCACTGAGTACACTATTCTCTTTCTCAATAACGATATCCTCGATGCCGTCAGCGTTGTAATCACCTTTTGCTACAATCGTAATGACTTGAAAGCCATCGGTCGCGTCGAAGTACTCTGCTCTCACTTCACTGGAGACATGAGTTCTTTGAATATGGTCTGCTTCATCCCACGTTGATAGTGTCTTTGCTTTCTCAGCACTTTCGTTAGAAATAACAAAAGCAAGCGCACTTGGAGCCAAACTAGGAAAGCTATCATCTAACTTAAATTTCGATATATATGAGCGCTTAGAGGCGGTTAACTTTGCCATCTCACTCCATGTTTGGCACTGAGTTAAATACGCCTTATACGCGCCGTATTCATACGCTTTAGCAGCAGTAAAGCCCGCAGAGCTTGCAGTCGCTAAGTCTTTGCAATTAAACACCGATTCCGTGTCACCAGACGCACTTGCCAACTCAAGCCCGTATCCCCAGTCGAGTGAATTACGCAGCTGCATATTTTCTTTGGAAGGTTGCGCTACTTGGCGTGCAAAAAAGCGGTCGGTTCGCTCACTATCTAAGTATTGAGGCTGGATAAATTTACTTGCGATAGCACTCTCACTAACAAGTAAGGTAAGCGCAAAAGTTACGAGAAATGAAAGGGGATTTACTGGCATAACGTTTAACAACAAGGGCAAATGAAGCTATTAGCTTGTCACGTGAGAAACTGCTTAGAAAAATATCATTTGTCTCGTACTGCCAGATTCTGGGCGAGCTCTTCACTATTGCGTGTGCTAATTACATAACAACGTATTTTCGCTCGACGCAGATAACAAAAAACCCAGCGCAAAGGCTGGGTTTTGGTGTTCTAGTGGTTAATGAATTAACCGATGTGCGTTGCGCCTGCCATGTACTTCTGAAGTACTGTAGGGATTGCAATGCGGCCGTCTGCTTCTTGGTTGTTTTCTAGGATAGCAACCATTGTACGACCTACAGCAAGACCAGAACCGTTTAACGTGTGTACAAGCTCAGGTTTCTTCTCGCCTTTACGACGGAAACGCGCTTGCATACGACGAGCTTGGAAATCCCACATGTTAGAACATGAAGAAATTTCACGGTAAGTTTCTTGAGCAGGAACCCAAACTTCTAGGTCGTAAGTCTTACGAGCACCAAAGCCCATGTCACCTGTACATAGAACCACTTTACGGTAAGGAAGCTCTAGAAGTTGTAGAACTTTCTCAGCGTGACCTGTTAGCTCTTCTAGTGCGTTCATTGAATCTTCTGGCTTAGTGATTTGTACTAGCTCAACTTTGTCGAACTGGTGCATACGAATCAGACCACGAGTATCACGACCGTAAGAACCTGCTTCTGAACGGAAACATGGCGTGTGAGCTGTCATCTTAATTGGTAGATCCGCTTCGTCAGAAATTGTGTCACGAACTAGGTTCGTTACAGGCACTTCTGCAGTAGGGATTAGAGACAGTTTACGTGGCTCTTCGTCGTTTACTTTTTCTACTAGCGGCTCAGTGTGGAAAAGGTCTTTACCGAACTTAGGAAGCTGACCAGTACCGAATAGGCTATCAGAGTTTACTAGGTAAGGTACGTACATTTCTGTGTAGCCGTGCTCTTCAGTGTGAAGATCTAGCATGAACTGAGCGATTGCACGATGTAGGCGAGCGAATTGGCCTTTCATCACGATGAAACGTGCGCCAGTGATCTTAACAGCACTTGCGAAGTCTAGACCGTCACCCATTTCGCCTAGGTCAACGTGATCTTTCAGTTCGAAGTCGTAAGACTTTGGCTCACCCCAACGAGAGATTTCAACGTTGTCGTTTTCATCTTTGCCATCTGGCACTTCGTCTGCTGGGATGTTTGGTACAGAAAGCGTGAATTCGTCTAGTTGAGCCATTACTTGCTCAAGTTCAACTTTCTTCGCATCAAGATCGCTACCTAGAGTACCGATTTGTTTCTTGATTTCTTCTGCGCCTTCTTTGTCGCCAGCCGCCATTTTTTGGCCGATCTGCTTGGAGATGGAGTTACGCGTGGATTGTAAATTTTCTACTTCTACTTGAATGGACTTACGTTGTTCTTCAAGTTTACGAATAGTATCTACGTCTAGCTTAAAGCCACGACGCGCCAGTTTAGCAGCTGTTTCATCCAGCTCTGTACGAAGTAATTTAGAATCCAGCATTGTTAATCCTATGCTTTTTGTTGTGAAATCACGCGCACTTTCCAAGCGTACGCGTTAAAAAAATTTACTGAACAAATGTATCCAAAAACGCCTACTTTTCATAGCGCTTTTGTGGGCTATTTGCGTCTAAAGTAGCCAAGTAATCTAACTTTTCGCCGATTTTGGTCTCTAGACCACGATTTGTCGGCTGATAGTACCTACGATCGCCCATTTCAGGTGGCAAATATTGCTCACCCGCAGCGTAAGCGCCAGGCTCATCGTGAGCATAACGATACTCTGCACCGTAACCCATGTCTTTCATCAAACTGGTTGGTGCATTTCGAAGGTGATGCGGCACTTCATATTCAGGTAAGTTATGAGCGTCTGTGAGCGCTTGTTTCCATGCCACGTAAACAGCATTACTTTTCGGCGCACACGCCAAGTACACGATCGCCTGTGCAATCGCACGTTCACCTTCTGCTGGACCAACTCGGGTAAAGCAATCCCAAGCAGACAGTGCCACTTGCATTGCGCGAGGGTCAGCATTACCTACATCTTCAGAAGCGATCGCCAATAAGCGTCGAGCAATATACAAAGGGTCACAACCCGCGGCAATCATACGCGCAGACCAATACAGCGCAGCATCTGGGTTTGAGCCACGAATTGATTTGTGAACCGCAGAGATTAAGTCGTACCAAATGTCACCTTTGTTATCGAAGCGAGAGACCTTCTCCCCTGCTACTTCCGCAAGCAACTTAAGCGTGATCTCTTTTTCACCTTGCGCATTGTCTTCTGCCATGTCGTAAAGCAGCTCAAGATAATTGAGAGACATACGAGCATCACCGTTTACCAGTTCTGCTAGGCGGTCTAATACGTTGTCAGCGAAGTGTGCTGGCGTATTACCCAGCCCACGTTCTTTATCGCTAATGGCTTGGTTTAACGCCAACGAGATTTCTTCTTTGTCGAGAGACGTTAGCTTGTACACACGTGCACGTGACAGTAATGCGTTGTTTAGCTCAAACGATGGGTTTTCTGTCGTCGCTCCAATAAAGGTAACCGTGCCATCTTCAATATGCGGCAAAAACGCGTCTTGCTGAGATTTGTTGAAGCGATGCACCTCATCCACAAACAAGATGGTGCGGCGACCCGCCATTTTGTTCTCACGTGCTTTATCGATTGCTGCACGGATTTCTTTCACACCAGACGTTACGGCAGACACGCGCTCTACTTCAGCATTGGCATAGTTTGCAGCCACTTCCGCTAATGTCGTTTTGCCTGTGCCTGGTGGTCCCCAAAGGATCATCGAGTGAATGTGACCCGCCTCTAGCGCACGGCGCAGTGGCTTACCGGGACCTAAAATGTGTTGCTGTCCGATGTATTGTTCGATCGTTTCCGGTCTCATACGAGCAGCAAGGGGACGAAAATCTTCGTCCCCCGAGAAATCTAATGTGTAATTACTCACTACCAATTAATTCCTTTGGTCATCCACTTCCACACCTTTTGGAATTGTGAATGTGAATCTGTCTGCTTTTGGTTTACCCAGCTTCACGTTATTAAAGGTGAACAAACCTTTCTGACCGTCTTGTTCAACCACATTGAAGCCTTTCACCACACCTTTAGCATCAATATTAATCTGGAATTGACCTTGTGTGGAGTCTACTGCAGTGGGAATGAGGATGAACTCATCACCTTTTTGGGAAATCTTGTAGTTATCCCAGTCACTTGCGCGATTACGCGTTAGCAAAACAAATGGCGTTTGCTCTGTTGCCTGCTCTTGCCAGTAGATACTCACTTGCTCGATGAATGGGCTGTAGTACCACAATGTTTTACCGTCAGAAACCAGTAGGTTTTCATCTGGGAATGTCGTGCTCCAACGGAACAGGCTTGGACGAGCGATCTCAACCGTGCCTTCTCCTTCCATCACCGTTTCGCCTTCTGGGCTGATAACTTGCTGAGAGAAATCCGCACTGAAGCCATCATTCATAGAAAGGCGTTTGTTTAGTTCATCTTTGGGAGACGCGGCGTGTGCAGTAGAGAAGAGAGAAAAGCTTAAAACAAGCGCAGAGAAAAGTTTCGCTGAAAATAGTTTTTTCATTCAGATACCTATTGTTAGAACCACTCACCTCAGTTGGACTGAGGTGAGTAACACAAGTTCATTAATCTTTTGGTGGCGCAGGAGCCAGTACTTCACGGTTACCGTTATGGCCCGGAGCACTTACGATGCCTTGCGCTTCAAGCTGCTCAACAATACGAGCCGCTCGGTTATAGCCAATCTTGAATCGACGCTGTACACCAGAAACCGAACCACGACGCGATTGCACTACGTGCTCTACGACTTGATCGAACAGTGGATCCACTTCTTCATCCGATTCCATCTGTTCACCCGGAAGCAGACTTTCTGGGCCTTGGTCACCACTGATGATCTCATCGATGTAGTTTGGCTTACCACGTGCTTTCCAGTTGTTCACAACCGCGTGAACATCATCATCCGATGCAAACGCACCGTGAACACGGGTCGTATGGCTTGAACCTGGTGGTAAGTAAAGCATGTCACCCATACCCAATAGCGATTCTGCACCGCCTTGGTCAAGAATAGTACGTGAGTCGGTCTTAGTTGATACGGTAAACGCCACACGTGTTGGGATGTTCGCTTTAATCAGACCGGTAATAACGTCAACCGATGGACGCTGTGTCGCAAGGATCAAGTGAATACCTGCCGCACGCGCTTTTTGCGCCAAGCGAGCAATCAGTTCTTCAACCTTCTTACCTACCACCATCATTAGGTCGGCAAATTCATCGACAACCACAACGATGTATGGCAGTTTCTCTAGCAACGGCGGCTCAGTGTCCATGCTGTCGCCTTCTTGCCAGAATGGGTCGTGAATTGGGTGACCGGCATCTGCTGCCATCTTCAACTTCTCGTTAAAGCCTTTCACGTTACGTACGCCCAATGCAGACATCAGTTTGTAACGACGTTCCATCTCGCCCACACACCAACGTAGTGCGTTAGACGCGTCTTTCATATCTGTTACTACTTCAGAAAGTAGATGAGGAATACCTTCGTAGATTGAAAGCTCCAACATTTTCGGGTCGATCATGATGAAACGCAGATCTTCTGGCGATGCTTTGTAAAGCATACTCAAGATCATCACGTTCACACCTACTGACTTACCAGAACCAGTTGTACCTGCTACCAGTACGTGAGGCATTTTCGCGATATCTGCAATCACCGCTTCACCCGCGATATCTTGACCAAGAACAACGGTCGTTGGTGACGTTGCTTGTTCAAACTGAGGGCTACTGATTACATCAGACAAGAATACTGTCTGGCGGCTCATGTTAGGCAGCTCTAGACCCACATAAGGTTTGCCCGGAATCACTTCTACAACACGTACCGCCATTGCAGACAACGCACGTGCCAAGTCCATAGACAAGCCAGAAATGCGGCTTACTTTCACGCCCGGCGCCAAATCAAGCTCGAATCGAGTGATAACAGGGCCTGGGTAAATGCCGACTACGTCTGCTTTGATCTTGTAATCCGCAAGTTTGGTTTCAACTAAACGAGCCACCTCTTCCAGAGCATCACGGTCGATAAAGTTATCGCGCTTCTCTGGGTGGTAAAGCAATTCTAGTGTTGGTAATGGCTCTTCTGGTACTGGCAAGTTTTGCTCTTGCTGTACCAAGAATGGGTTCTGCTGAGCAGCCACTTTCGCTTGAGCATTCGATACCAAGTTTTGGAATGCAGCCACATCTTGATCGCCGTCTTGAACCTCTTCTACCTCGACTTCTTGAGGTGCAGGTTCAAATGTTGTTGAAGGTGTTGCTGCTTGCTGATGAGGCGTTGTTGGCTGTACTTGCTGTGCAGGCTGAGACTCCACTTCGTCTTCATCATCTAACACATCAAAGTCAGAGATCGTAGGCTCAATATGTTGGCTCGACTCTGTTTGAGCCGTGATGCTATCTAATACAGCAGAATCAATTGCAGGCTCTTCATGTACAGGATGCTCAATACTTGGCTGCTGTACTTGCTCTGCTTCAAATTGTTCGTACTCCGCATAATCTGGTTCAACACTGATCGGTTCTTCTGTAGCTGTATGTGGCTCTACATAGGAAGAGTAAGTGTCTGCAAATGATGGGGCTGCCTGTTCTTCAGTTCCCCAGTCATCTGCTTGTTGCGCCGCTGCTTCAAGCTCTTCTATCGTAACATTCAGTTGCTTGGTGCGTTCCAAGAGCGGATCAACGTTATCCGTGTTAACCGTATGGATAGGTTGTGTTTGAGGCTCAGGTTCAGCATAAACTGGCGCAGCATTAACCGTAGCCTTGCGTTGTGGTGGCGTCGGTTCTACCATCGCCTGTTCCGCAGGCTTATCAGGTTTAGCTTGCGGCATATAAATAGGATACTCATGCGCTGGCGCCGACTCTTTCGGTTCATCGACATCGTACGCCGTTAAATGAGGAAGCGGCTCATCATCAATTTCATGGTCTACATTATGTTTAGGCGTAGAGACTTTATCTTCTACAAACTCATCAAGCTGAGGTTCTAAAACTTCCTGCTCTGAACCTCTTGCCTTATTTGCAAGCGCGGCGATTAGTGCTAATGCACGATCACCAAGCCATTCCACGATGTTAAGCCATGAGATGCCAGTGAAGAGCGTAAAGCCCGCTCCCCACAAGAACAGCAGTACCAATGTGGTACCGAGTACATTTAATGTAGGTAAAGCGAGGCTAGACAACACATCCCCGACCACACCTCCGGATGAAAAATACCAAATGTCATCAAAATTAATATCGGCAAGACCGCAACTGGTCATAATAAGGACGACAAGACCGAGCAGCCTTGTACCCCATAGCATGAAATCAATGGGCTCATCTTCTCCTCGTTTACGGCAAATCACCCATGCAGCAGCCGCTAGCAAGAAAGGGATTGGGTAAGCGAGAGAGCCAAATGTGAAGAATAGAGTATCGGCTAGCCAAGCGCCGAAAAGGCCACCAGCATTATCGATATCCCCTCCCCATGCGGTTTGGGACCAAGAAGGATCGGCCGGACTGAAGGTAAATAGTGCAACCGCAAGCAATACCGAGCTAAGAACGCCAACGATAAAGCAGCACTCTTTTAAGCGTTGGAAGCCATTTAAGCGTGAAGACTGGGGCTCTTCACTGGTTTTGATAATGGTTTCGACTTTCTTTGCGTTCTCTTTGAACATAAATCAACTTGAATATGGAAATGAAATAGGAAATTGCAAAACATTCCGAGCGGCATCAAGCCGCTCGGTAAATTGATTTAACCATATCAAGGAGAAAAACCCAATTACTCTCTGGCGAAAGCGGAAGCATATACCGCTTTCTTTGCAAGAAATTAACGAGTTTTGATCACAAGCTGGTTAGATTGTTTCACTTCTTCCATAACAACGTATGTGCGAGTGTCATTTACGCCAGGTAGACGTAGTAACGTATCGCCCAATAGTCGGCGGTAAGCACCCATATCTGATACACGGGTTTTAAGAAGATAGTCAAAGTCACCTGAAACAAGATGACACTCTTGTATGTCGTCTAGCTTTTGAACAGCTGAGTTAAACTGCTCAAACACATCCGGCGCACCACGGTTTAGCGTAATCTCAACGAATACTAATAGTGATGCATCCAGGAACTGCGGATTCAATAATGCAGTATACCCTGTGATATAACCCTGACGCTCTAAGCGACGTACACGCTCCAAACATGGCGTTGGAGAAAGTCCCACACGTTTTGAAAGCTCAACGTTTGAAATACGACCGTCTTTCTGCAGCTCATTAAGAATGTTGCGGTCGATACGGTCTAGTTCCTTGGACGGCTTTTTATAGTTGTCTGCCATTTTTTATTCCACCTTATTACTTCCTTGCAAAAAAATATACTACAACTTTTTAATATTTGGTGCCAAATTTTACAAATCTATAACTATACTAGTTATTAATTCGACAATAACACCCTACTAACAGTTAATACAACCATTATAGAAAGAGGATACAGGATGATCATTGGCGTACCTAAGGAAATCAAGAATCACGAATATCGTGTTGGTATGATCCCAGCTAGCGTGAGAGAACTCATCTCACATGGTCACCAAGTTTTAGTTGAGACCAATGCAGGTGCCGGCATTGGTTTTTCAGACGATGATTACATCGCTGTCGGCGCATCCATTCTCCCTCATGCTGCTGACGTATTTGCGCAAGCAGACATGATTGTAAAAGTAAAAGAACCCCAAGCAGTAGAGAGAGCAATGCTCCGCGAAGGGCAAATTTTATTTACTTATTTACACCTAGCACCAGATTTTCCACAAACTGATGAGCTAATCAAGAGCAAAGCTGTCTGTATAGCCTATGAGACTGTAACAGATAATATGGGTCGTTTGCCACTGTTAGCACCAATGTCAGAAGTGGCAGGTCGGATGTCTATCCAAGCTGGTGCGCAAACGTTGGAAAAATCGCATGGCGGTCGTGGTCTACTCCTAGGCGGCGTACCTGGTGTTGAACCTGCAAAAGTCGTTATCGTTGGTGGTGGCGTTGTTGGTGCAAACGCCGCTCGTATGGCGGTTGGCCTTCGCGCTGACGTCACTATTCTAGACCGTAACGTAGACACACTTCGTAAGCTTGACGAAGAATTCCAAGGTCGCGCAAAAGTGGTTTATTCTACTGAAGACGCTATCGAGAAGCATGTTCTAGAAGCGGACCTTGTTATCGGTGCCGTTCTAATTCCTGGCGCAGCAGCACCTAAACTGGTCACTAAAGAGCATATTGCTAAGATGAAGCCTGGTGCGGCAGTGGTTGACGTGGCAATTGACCAAGGCGGTTGTTTCGAAACTTCACACGCGACAACTCACGCAGATCCAACTTACATCGTTGATGAAGTGGTTCACTACTGTGTAGCAAATATGCCTGGCGCAGTTGCTCGCACTTCAACATTTGCACTCAACAACGCTACACTTCCATACATCGTGAAGTTAGCAAATAAAGGCTACCGCGAAGCACTTCTAGAAGATAAAGGCTTCCTTGAAGGTCTAAACGTTATTCACGGAAAAGTAACGTGTAAAGAAGTAGCAGAAAGCTTTGACTTGGAATACGTTGAACCAACTCAAGCTATTGCTATGTTCAATTAATGACAAAATAAAACACAACTTGTCACGTTTTGTTTACAAAAGCCCACTCATAAGTGGGCTTTTTCATATAGAGCGTTTGGCTATAAAGAATAACTAAACCTTATATGCACAAATTAAAATATTTCTAGGCGTGACCGATTTAGGGCAAAACTCTGACAATCTAACACGGTAACCACGTTCTTCAAGATAAAGCACTTTGTCTAATGCGAGCCAGATCTCCAACGGACGTTGAAAAACAAGTTGCACTAAGCTCATTCTCTCCATTTGCCAGAAGCGTTGTTCGCTTAACTTTTCAAAATGAGAGAAATCGATTTCTTGAGGAAGAACAATGCCTTTTTGCTCCGCTGCCCAGCGACATAAGGCTTCAAAACCATCACTTAATTGCGACTTACGGATACTCGGCACAGGCTGATACTCTGCCATTCCCAAAGCTTGTCGCGTGATCAAATCAAACCCAAGACGAAACATCATTTCCTGCTGACGATGACGACGCACGCGCTCTCCTCCCGTCACCGTTTGTTGTAATGGGATACGCAGTTCTTGCTTAGACAATGAGAGAGAAGAAGCCCTGCCCGATTCCGACATCGGCTGGTATTGTTCCGACTGAATCAAGTGGTAACAACAAGGTGATATGGTCATCGCAGCAACCCCATTTTCACTGCCGTACTGCATTAGACGAACGTGAAGGTCACCGCATGCATGCAGTGCTACTGCGTGTTGCGTTGGCTTAAACACGGCTTTCGCTTTGCTATCAAACGCGTCGCCTTGAATAAACGTCATCTTCCAATGATGTTCATTGGCTGCTTGTTGCCCCGAATCGCACAGTGCTTGTTGGTATTCAAAGCTGGTTACAGGCTGATCGGTTTGCGTTGTCAGGATTCGCCCCAAGTAACCTTTACCTGAGCACCATTCTAGCCATTCTTCGCCACAGTGTTGTTGAATTGCAGCTTCACCCATCGAGCTAATTTGCTCCAACTTACGTCCCGGAATACCGTTATCTAAACCACGAGCGAGTTCCAAGCCGTTTAACGACAAAAGCTCTAAATGAGTCGGTTCTGCGAGTTGTTCAAGCTCAGGCAAAAACGGACTAAGTGCTTTTAACGCGAGTTCTGGTGCTGCTTTGTATTCTTCGATTTGAGAGGGAGTAAGAGACGCTAGCCATTGGCACAGTCGAGGATGTTGCTCCTGCCAAGGTAATGATGTGTGAATGCTGCTTTTAAAAGGCTCGAATCGCCACAAAGATTGGTTTTCGATTAAGCAGTCATTAATAAATTGAAATTGCGTTTTCATAGCTCCCCCCTACAACGAGCGCATTGTAGAGGGAATCGAAACATCAATGAAGTGTTATCTCACCGGAAGCTCGATGTCTTTAAACATCTCTTCGATTTCTGCATTAGACTTCAACGAAATCGCCTGCTCAACCACTGGACGCGTTAAGTGCGGTGCAAAACGCTCCATAAAATCGAACATGTAAGAGCGTAAGAATGTACCACGGCGGAAGCCGATGCTCGTGGTGCTCGCGCCAAACAAATGGCTCGCATCTATTGCAACCAAGTCACCGTCCTGCTCTTCATCCACAGCCATGCTTGCAATCACACCCACACCAATACCCATACGAACGTAAGTTTTAATGACGTCTGCATCAGTTGCCGTGAACACCACTCGCGGGGTTAAACCTTCGCGGTTGAATGCTGTATCCAGCTCTGAACGGCCAGTAAAACCGAACACGTAAGTGACTAATGGGTAAGCGGCAAGATCACTGATCGTTACTTTGTCTTTCTTCGCTAGTGGGTGGTCTTTAGGCACAACTATTGAACGATTCCAGTGATAACAAGGCAGCATGATGGCATCTTGATATAAGTGAAGCGCTTCTGTCGCAATCGCAAAATTCGCTGTGCCTTTAGCTATCGCCTCAGACATTTGTGACGGTGTACCTTGGTGCATGTGTAACGACACTTTTGGATAACGAGAAGTAAAACCTTTGATGACATCTGGCAGTGCATAACGAGCCTGCGTATGTGTCGTGGTGATATTCAGCGTCCCCATTTCTGGATGGGTGTGCTCTCCAGCCACCGCTTTGATACTTTCTACACGAGCGAGAATTTCTTGAGAGATACGTACAATTTCTTCTCCAGCTGGCGTCACTTGCGTTAAGTGCTTACCGCTACGTTCAAAAATCTGAATGCCTAACTCGTCTTCCAGCAACCGAACCTGTTTACTGATACCTGGCTGAGAGGTATATAAGCTTTCCGCCGTTGCAGATACATTCAGATTATGGTTTACAACCTCAACAATATACTTCAGCTGCTGCAGTTTCATCGTAATCCCTTACTTATTCATGAGAGAGTTTATTGGCCACTCAAGCGAGCGATATAATAATTAGTTATAACGCGTTCAAATCGAAATGAACAGCAATTTCTAACTTATACCTCAATCACATACTAATAATCTTCAAGCAAGAAACAATATGCACAAAGTTGAGCCAATAAATGACCGAAGTTCTATGATGTGACTTCTATCAGTAACTAAAACGTGGGAGAGACAAAATAATCAAACAAATAAGGTGCCGAGTAAGATAAGATTCATGTATTCTTTAACGCTAGCCGCAGAAAAGTAAAGCAGACGCAAAGATATGAATATTGGTTTAATAATCGCTTTGGTAGCCATCCTACTGGTGTTAATCCTAGGCTATAACATTATGTTGCAATATAAGGTTAAAGTTGAAACCGCAAAAAGGCAGGAATCAGCACGATATGTAGCCTTGATAGATGGTACTGAAGAGTTGATTGGTCATGCGCACCATATCCCTTTTAGTAAAGAGCTGTTGCTGTGTCTAAACAATCGTATTCTTGACGCGCTAGAGAGCATGCATGAGCTGGATCCGAAGAACAAGCAACTTGCTCAACGTATCGAAAATATGAAGCAGCAGATTACGCAGCTAAAAGAGAATGGCCCTACAGGCGAGAGTACCACTTTCAAGATGCCGAGTAGTGATAAACAAGCTATCGTCATGCTTAAGCTGGTTAAACGACTTCGCGACACTATCCGTAACGAGCACAACAAAGGCCGATTGGATACCCAGACCTACGTCACCGAAAATGCGCGCTTGGAAACGATGCAAATTCGCATCAACATTGAAAATGTCATCAAAAGAGCAAACGACTCTATCGCTCGTGGCCAACCAGGCACCGCGCTTCAACTGCTGCGTAAAGGTATCGATGCTTTGAGCACTAAGAGCGATCCTTATTCTATTCAAGCGAAACAAAAGCTTGAAGAGATGTTAGGTGACTTAGATAAAAAGCGCCAAGATAAAAGCGATGCCGAAATGCAGCAGATTGCTGACAAAGAGCGTGACAATGACATGGAAGCTCTCTTCGGCGAGAAGAAAAAGTGGTAACATTCACTTCAGGTCAAAAAAGGCTGCAATTGCAGCCTTTTTTCTATCCGCAAGACAACGGATATGCCCAATAAAAATGTGAAGTACTAAAACTAAAATGATGAATCTAGACGCCTATCAAGATCTTCTTGCTCCCATTAACCAATTTCTGCAATGCAGTACACCTGATGAATGGGTAGAGGAAGCAAAGAAACCAGAGAACCTTCAAACCATTTTGTTAGACCACCTACTGTGCGAACTAAAAGCTGGCCAATCTGCCATGTTTTTAATTCGTAAGTATGCCGTTGACCAATCCAGTTCACATGCTCTACTTGACTGGTTTAAGCCCTACGAAGATTTTGCTTACCGTAACGTAGGCTCATTGGAAACTTTAAAAGGCAAGAGCAATATTTCTAAGTCAATCATGGCTAAGTCCGACTCACCATACAGCCAAGATTTGATCGATAAGATGGTGCTTTTGATAAAAGAGGAGTTACACCACTTTTATCAAGTTTTAGAGATCATGGAAAGTCGTGGAATTGAGTATAAAAATATTCCAGCAAGTCGTTATGCTAAAGGACTGATTTCGCATATGAAGACTCATGAGCCGGAAACGCTGATCGATAAACTCATCATTGGTGCGTACATCGAAGCCCGATCTTGTGAGCGTTTTGCCAAACTAGCACCACATATGGATGACGATATCGCAAAGTTCTACATTTCTTTATTACGTTCAGAAGCACGCCATTACCAGGATTATCTTGTATTAGCGGAGCAAATCGCAGGCAAAGATATCAGCGAGCGCATCGCCTACTTTGGACGTATAGAGGCAGATTTAATTTCTACGCCAGATACAGATTTTAAGTTTCACAGTGGTATTCCAGCCTAGCGAGCATATTCTCCCAAGGTTGAGCATACTCTCAACTTATATAGACAGAGAATAAATAAGCCGGACATTTCGTCCGGCTTATTTATTGTAGCAATGAGGTTAGGAATAAAGCTGAAACATAACAACTAGAGCTGGAATGAACCCATTCGAGTTTTCAAGTTGTGCGCTAGGCTACTAATCTGCTGACAAGCCACAGCCGTTTGTGAAGCTCCCTCAGCCATCTCTGTTGAAGCACTATTAATATGCTCCACACTGCGATTCAGCTCTTCGGATACAGAATTCTGCTCACTGCACGCCGTTGCGATTTGTGTGCTCATTTGCGCTATGTTATCGACAGAATGTTCAATTTCTTTTATCTGGCTATCGGCATCATTAACTTGCTCAACACACTGAGAAATACCCTCCTGACAATCACGGCTTGAATGCCCTATTTTACTGCTGCTCTCTTGTAGCTGATTAACAATTTCCACAATTTGTGAAGTGGAGTCTTGAGTGCGTTGCGCCAGAGAACGAACCTCATCTGCCACAACAGCAAACCCACGCCCTTGTTCACCAGCCCGAGCGGCTTCAATTGCGGCGTTCAGTGCTAACAAGTTTGTTTGCTCGGCAATCCCGCGGATCACATCGACGACCACATTGATATTGTTTGAGCTCGATTCAAGCTCACGTGCCAGTTCATCTGATTCTTGGATCGTATGTGATACACGCTCAATTACTGCGATAGTTTGTTGTAACGTCGCCGTTCCTTGCTTTGCCACTTCCGCAGCCGAATAAGCAGAGGTTGCGCCAACTTCGGTATTTTGTGCCACTTCACTTACAGCAGCTTGCATCTCTGTCATCGCAGAAGCCACCGAGCTAAGTTCAATTTGTTGATTTTGCATACCAGAGGCGGTCTGAGAAGAAATAGCACTCACTTCCTCTACTGCTGCCGTTAGCTGAATCGTTGAGTCATTAATCTCAGAAACCAACGAATGTAAGTTTGTTTGCATACCGACAAGCTCTTTGAGCAGCGTTCCTAACTCGTCTTTGCTCAATTCGCTTTCGTCGATTTGATTATTCAATTGACCCTTGGCGATTTTGGAAGCGAATTCCAATGCTCGATCAACAGGCCCGCAGATGACTCGAGAAAGCAGCATGGCAGACATTACCATGACCAATGCGACGACAAGCGCACCAACAGCAGCGCTGTATTGTGTAAATGCCGCTTCACTTTGTACTTCTTCGCCAATCAAATTCACCAACTCATCGTTCAACGCGAGGGTATCATCCAAGCTGCTCAACGCTTTTGAGTAGGTATCGAAACTTGATAAAATTACATCATTTGCACTTTCAGCATCGCCTTGGCTTAGCAATACGTTGTAAGTCTTCGTTTCTTTGATGTATTGATTCCAAGTTTCTTTAAAAACGCTAAAGGACTGCGTTTCACGCTTATTAAGGTCGAGCTTTTCGTATTCTGCAATACCAGCCTGCACATCAGAACGCCATTGGTCGAGGCCTTTTAACCACTCACCAATTTTGGGGTGATTTGCGTTTGGCAATAAAGAGAACTCATCTTTACGCACTTTAGTAATATCAACTTGGATACCTTTCAAAATCGCAACAGAAGGTAAACTTTTATCTGTTAACACTGAGATGTCTTTATTCAGTGTTAACAAACCTTGCACCAACATTACTGACACTAAACCAAACACGGCAAAAACGGTTAAATAACTAACCGATATTTTCTTTACGACACTTAAGTCTCTAATACGCATGCACTTTCTCCCCGCAGCCTTTCCAAACCTCTCACTTAAGTGAAAGCTTAACCTCTAAAACGCACTGTTTTTTTGCGCTCGATATCATTGAACGTTCTTATATACATCGGCTTGAGAGATCAAATCTTGACCAGTAATTGATAGTTTTATCACATGCTATTTTAAAGATAGGCTCGTATGCTCCGTATTGTGTCTACATCTTTTCATGAGCGCTTCTCGGCGCAGATCCAAGATCTCATCGATGAGCTTTTCTTTCGCGTTTATCCCAAAATGCTGGGCATAATTTTTTACTTTTGCTATCTCATTAGGCTGCAAGCGGTACACCTCTTTCTTTAAACGCGCTTCTGCTTCACTTCTAATCAGACCTTGCTCTTGTAACAATTTAATGATGGTTTCATCGGTTGGATTTACTGCTCTAGCCATGGTGCTCCATCTATCAATTTGAGTTCTAGCCATATGGCTAGATGAATGACGCCGCACAACTTATAGAGCAAAGATGACAGCTTGATTGCAGTGAATGCAATTCGTTGACTGTTGGTACTATTTTACACCACTTTAACGGCCACACACTCAATACCCCCATACTCACCATTGAATAAATATCACATTCTGATAACAATTTTCAGCGCTGGCTTAGATGTCATCCATGTTTAACGTGCAAGTAACATTTATAAACAAGAATGATTGCTCTAGTTCAAATGATGGAAAAATAAGATGAAATTTTCGCAGTGGAGCCTTTTATTAAGTAGCTTGATAGCGTTACCCAGCATTGCAGATACCGACGTTTACCTAACGAATAACTCTGATCAACCGTTAACTATTCAAGTAAAACATGAAGGTAGTGATTTGCTTCAATACGGAGAAGAGTGGCAACAACATGTGCAGGTACTTGGTCCGTGGGAAACTAAATCTGTATTAAGCTTCAACCGCTGGGAGGGCGTGAAATCAAATCAAACTTACCGTTTTGAAACGGTGGTTTCTAGCCCCGAAGGTGAAAGCATAACACTCAATCAAATAATGGAAGGCCATTGGTACAATTCGACCATTGAATACGGCTTATCCGCAGCCGATGTCGAGTTATCTCTCAAAGATGATCGTAACATTCATCGTGCCAACACTAACGCTTTTGGTACGAGAGAAACCGAACTGGCATTTAAGTCAGACAGTACCGCTCGATATGATGATCTTTACTACACCATCACGCCAAGCAAGGTAGCGGAGTCTGTCGACAACGAAGAACAAAACCTTAAGTTGATGACTTATAACATCTGGGCGTTGACGGCTATTGCATCGCACATTGGAGATCGTTACGAACTGATTCCTCAACATGTAAAAGGTTACGATGTTTTGGCGCTGCAAGAGGTGTTTGCCAGCGGTCGTGAAGCATTCTTACGTGAGTTAGCCAAGGAATATCCTTACCAAACAAAGATGTTAGATAAAGAAGGCGTTAATATTCATGATGGTGGCGTAATCATAGTTAGTCGCTACCCTATCGTGAATGAAGCGCAATATGTCTTTCCCGATTGCTCTGGTACAGACTGCTTTGCCGATAAAGGCGTAAATTATGCGGAAATAATTAAAGGTGGTCAGGCTTACCATGTGTTTGCTACCCATACCGCATCTTTCGATACAGACACCGCCCGTGAGTATCGTCAGCGCCAATTCAAACAAATCCGCGCACTCGCCCAATCTCTTAACATTCCTTCAAGCGAAACTGTAGTATACAGCGGCGACTTTAACGTCAACAAAAGAAAGTTCCCTGGTGACTACCAACAAATGATCGCTAACTTAAGCGCCATAGAGCCTCAGTACTCTGGTTACACGGAGTCAACCTTTGATCCCCGTATCAATAACTTCGCAGGTGAAGCGTTATCAGGTGGCGAAAACGTGGAATATCTTGACTATGTTATGGTGAGTAGTGAATACGGGGTGAAATCATTCAATGACAACCGTGTAGACGTGCCGCGCACAACCGCAGAGAGTTTATGGAAACACTACAACCTTTCTGACCATTTCCCAGTAAGCGCAACAATCAAGCCATGAAGAAAATCGCTTTGATAATCATGTCCGCCATTATGGCGGGCATGATATTTTTAACTTTCAGTCACGATGTTCAAAAAGAAGAGCTTGCTTCCTCTCCTTCCCCTAAGACAAAAAATCAGAGTGTCTCCAGTACATCACCACAAACAAGCAGCATCGTGCCCGATACGGATACTTCACCACAAACAACTAAGCTCCCTTCCACAGTTCAAATAACGACTGAGCGATTAACTCAACTCAAAGGCAGGAAACTTGTCGCTGAACTTGAGACGTTTTGGCATGAGTGTATGTTGAACCGTAGTTGTGAAGAGCAGATCGCCTTGTTTGAGGCTCATTTATCTTTAGCTCGATTCCAGCTTTTGGAGAACTACCCTCAGCTCAGCAGCCAATGGCAAGAGAGTGTAGGAAATTTGTTATTTGATGAGCAACAATCACTGGTGTCGCGTATTGCACAGCTGAAGAACGAAGCAAGAAGCATCTGGGGGGAATTGGCTGATGTTGTTTTTGCGGATGAGTTCGCGCTGTACGATTTCAACTTAGAAGCCCAAAAGCTGGACACTCAAAGCCCAGATAACTTTTTGCGATCTTTCGAGCAACTCACCATTGACTGGCAAGAACATGCAGATGCTATCGGGCTAACAAGCGACCAGGAAAAATATGAGCGTGCAGTCGCCCTGATACCCAATAGCATGAGCTTTCCAGATCGCCAAACTATCATCGCAGAGCTGCAAAAAACTTACTTAGCGAAGGACGAAAGCGAAGAGATTCACGCTCGTGAGCAACAAATTGCTGAGCAAAAAGAGCAAGTCAGAGGTTACCAACAAGCATTGCAACAACTTGAGTCCAAGCTAAGAACGCAAAGAGCTTCTACCCATTCAAATTTGTCAGAACCGGAATGGCAAAGCTATTACCAACAAGAAGTCGCGGATTTTCGTCGTGAATTTTTTTCTTCTTAACAATGCGCTTTGACTGACTGTGAACTTAAAAAGGCACGTTGCTAACCAGCCGTCGTGCCTTATGTTCAACTCTTTACTTTTAATTCAGAACAAATTCAAACCAAATACATCTTTCACATCAAATAGCACTTTTTCGGTTTTCTCGCGAGAACGCTCACTACCTTGTTTTAAAATATCAAGCAGCTGCGCTCTATCATTCAAATATATAGCGCGCTTTTCTCGAATAGGACGAAGCATCTCTTGTAAGCATTCTTCTAACACTTTCTTGGTCAAACCATCACCTAGCCCACCTCGTCGATAATGGTCTTTTAGCTGTTCGACATAATTTTTATCAGGATGAAAAGCATCGAGGTAGGTAAATACAATATTCCCTTCGACTTGGCCAGGGTCGTCAATTTTCAGATGATTGGGATCGGTATACATAGATTTCACTGCCGCGGAAATCTCCTTTTCGGAGGCCCCTAAGTTGATTGCGTTCCCCATGCTTTTAGACATCTTATTTTTACCGTCAGTACTCGGCAAACGAGGTGCATCGCTAAGTAATGGACGGCATTCTCTAAGAACCTCTTTTCCACCCAGATGGTTTATTTTTCTCACGATTTCATTAGTTTGCTCTAACATTGGCAGTTGGTCATCACCCACTGGTACTAGCGTCGCATGAAACCCCGTAATATCAGCAGCTTGAGAAATTGGATACGTTAAAAAGCCTGCGGGAATAGAGCGTTCAAAACCTTTACTCTGAATCTCATTTTTAACCGTAGGGTTTCTCTCTAATCGTGCGATAGAAACAAGATTACTGTAATACATTGTCAACTCGGCTAACGCTGGAATTTGAGACTGCAACGTGATCGTAGTTTGAGCGGGGTTGATACCAACAGCCAAATAATCTGCAACGACATTGAGAATATTAGAGAATACCTTTGATGGGTTATGCGCGTTATCCGTCAGCCCTTGCATGTCCGCAACCAAGATCGTTTGCTCGTGCTCCGTTTGCAATTTGACTCGTTGTTGCAATGAACCAATATAGTGCCCGAGGTGTAATGGACCTGTTGCTCGATCTCCGGTAAGTATAATTTCACGCTGAGATGTATTTTTATGGCTATTCATATTTGTCTCCAAGTATTTAACAGATCGCTACTGGAGATAAAAAGATCAAACACTCTTAGCTACCATCCAGCAGCTTAAGAATGTAAGTATTCCGCGCCGCTCTATTTAGAGCGCCACCAAGAGAAGGTTGTTAATGAAGGGCGAACGTGTATTTTCATGTTTTTTAAACTAACAGCACACACCGCAGAACTCAATCTGTTTTGTACTGAATTAGTGTGAGTGTTCCAACAGCCAATTAAGAGGATTACATTGGTAAAGACATCGCAATGACCAAAACCGCACCAAATACCGAACCAGAGACAAACGCACACAGTACAGTTTTGTTGTGTTTCCTTTTCATTGATGAACTCCTATCCATAACTACGATGACCAGCCCTCACATCTAATACGCATGTGGATGCATCACGACAACGAGTTAACCAACATATCGCACGTAGGACCAGTACCGCTTTGTTAAATTGGGACCTCGTCCATAACTTGGAGTGTAAATGACTCCGGAACCTACAACAGAAGAAAATTTCATCACGTTACTGTCCTACCCTCCGGGTTTGTGGCTTAATAGGCAACAGGAACACTTTTTTCTTTTGCTGCGGATACTTACATGGAAGCTGTTTTACATCAGTTACAATTCTCTTTGTCGATAACCGGACCTATCTGTTTGATGTTGGTACTTGGCGTTCTTTTTAAGCGCTTTGGTCTAATCAACGATAATTTTATCGAAGTAGGCTCTAAACTGGTGTTTCAAGTTACCTTGCCTGCAATGTTATTTGTCAGCATTGTGGCTTCAGAACACGACTTTTCCGCGGCAAGTGGATTCGTCAATTTCGGCGCCATCGCTAGTATTTCGTTTTTCATTTTCACCTACCTTTCCGTCAAACTTCTGTTCAAAGCATCGCCTGACCAAGGCGTTCTCATCCAAGGTGGGTTCCGAGCAAATACAGGTATTATTGGTATCGCTTACGTTGCCAATGCGTATGGTTCTCAAGGTGTGGCACTAGCAGCGCTCTATGTCGCGGTCACCACATTTATTTATAACGTCCAAGCGGTAATTTGCTTATCGCCCAAGGGGGCAACGTCTGCCTCGCAAGCAGCAAAGATGATGGGCAGAACACTGACTAGGAATCCGCTCATAATCTCCATTGTTCTAGGAATGGCTTTTTATTTACTCGCTATTCCAGTACCGAATGTGGTTATTGACGCAGGAGACTACTTGTCCAAAATGACATTGCCTTTGGCGCTGTTGTGTACGGGTGGCTCACTTGACTTTAGCTTGATGAGAAAAGAGAAAGGTCCATCTTGGTTTGCGAGCAGTTACAAGCTCATCGTAGCGCCAGTCATCATCACCATGGGAGCTTACTTAGTAGGATTTCGAGGAATTGAGCTAGGTATTCTTTTCTTTATGAACGCCTCTCCAGTCGCTGCTGCCAGCTATGTCATGGCGCGTTCCATGGGAGGCAATGCCACGTTAGCTGCAAATATCATCGCACTCACTACGGTGCTTTCTACCGTGACCTGTACGTTGGGCATCCTATTTCTTAAGTTCTACAACTTAATATAATTGGTCCGCGATAAAATAAAGACGCTAAACGGCATTGATGTCAGTTACTGGTCGTGATTCGCAAAAGTGAGCTTTCTTACCAGACGAAAAAATTCACTCGCTTCAGATTCCGACAAACAAGAAAAAAACTCTTTCTGTAAATTCGTCATGATTTGATGAACTTGCTTTAAAGCATTTGCTCCCTCTTTTGTCATGCTTAGCATTTTAAGGCGCTGATTCGATTTACTTTTAGAAACTTGAACAAACCCTCTCTTTTCCAGATTGTCCACCATCCGCTTTGCTACACTTCGCTCAGTTCGAACCGCATCAGCCAACGCTTGCTGGCTCATAGGTTGAAATTCTTCTAAAGCGGCCAGTGCACTTGCCATTTCTAGTGTCATCAAATTTTGCCGAGAGAGCTCGGCTTGGGCACGATTGCGGTACATGCGCTGCATCACACCGCAGACAAACATAGGGCTTTGATCCAAAACGGAAATTGGAGAAATTTTCTGATCTTTCATCGTCGTTTTTCTTCTTTAGGCTTTCATTCGGTCGAAAAGGCTGTGCTGATACTGCACACAACACGCCGTCTTTCAGGCTCGCGTCATAGACGGTAACCACCAAGTGAAAACATAAAATAAAGAGCGCCGAAGCGCCCTTTAATCGTGTTTATTATCACTAGTATAACTCAGTTAACACAACCAAGTCCTACTCGCTTTGCTGAGTGGGTTTAGTGCGGGTCTCAGACAACTCTGCCTCCGACTCTTTTCTCGCACGTCGATCAAACAATCGCTCAACCACTACAAAGAAGATTGGGACGAAGAATATACCCAATATCGTGGCACTGATCATGCCACCAAGTACGCCGGTACCCACTGCGTTTTGACCTGCCGATCCCACACCTGAACTGATAGCAAGTGGTACCACACCCAAACCAAAAGCAAGCGATGTCATGATAATTGGGCGCAGACGAACACGAACGGCATGCAGGGTTGCTTCGATAAGGCCAGCGCCTTTCTCGTAGTAATCTTTCGCAAACTCAACAATCAGAATCGCGTTTTTAGTTGCCAAGCCGACCGTCGTTAATAAACTCACTTGGAAGAATACATCGTTGTCCATACTTCGCGTCATTACCGCGAGCACAGCACCAAGCACACCAAGAGGCACAACTAACACCACGGCGAAAGGTACTGACCAACTTTCATACAAAGCGGCGAGAACTAAGAATACGACGAGGATAGACAGCGCATATAACATCGGCGCTTGGTTTCCGGAAAGGCGCTCTTCATACGAAATACCATTCCAGTTCACCGTGAAACCTTCTGGTAGCTTTTCTACCATTGCTTCAATTTCTTCCATGGCTTCACCAGTACTTACACCAGGAGCTGCACCGCCTTGAATATTCATTGCTGGCAAACCATCAAAGCGCTGCAAAAGAGGAGACCCATAGGTCCACTCGCCACTCGCAAAAGCAGAGAAAGGCACCATCTCTCCTTTAGCGTTGCGTACGTACCATGAATCGAAGTCTTTTGGCTGCATGCGGTATTCCGCATCACTTTGCACCATCACTTTCTTCACACGACCGCGATCAATATAATCGTTAATGTAAGCCCCGCCCCATGCAGCTGACAGGATTTGGTTTACGTCATTGATACTGACATCCAAAGCACGAAGTTTGACGTGGTCAATGTTCACTTTGTACATTGGCGCATCTGCCTGACCGTTTGGACGAACACCGACAAGTTTCGGGTTTTGTGCTGCCATGCCCAGAAGTTGCCCTTGAGCCGCAACTAATGCATCGTGCCCTTTATTCAACGAGTCTTGGAGATAGAAATCGAAACCTGTCGAGTTACCTAGCTCTTGAATCGCTGGAGGGGCGAACGCAAACACCAAAGCTTCTTTAATAGTAGAGAAGTACCCCATCGCTCGGCCCGTAATGGAAGCGGCATCGGCGCCTGGCGCTTCACGCTCAGACCAATCTTTCAGGCCGATAAATGCCATACCCATATTTTGGCCTTGGCCTGCGAAACTAAATCCAGCAACGGAGAAGACAGATTTTACATTGTCTTTTTCGTCTACTAGATAAAAGTCACGCATTTTCTCAAGTGTTTTTTCCGTCTGCTCTTGTGTTGAGTTAGGCGGCAAAATAGCCATTGAGAATACTGTGCCTTGGTCTTCATCTGGCAAAAATGACGTTGGAAGGTTCATAAATAACCAGCCAGCACCTGCACTCATTGCCAAAAATACAACCAACATGCGACCTGTGCGTTTTAAAAGTTTAGCAACACAGGTTTCATAGCCAGCTGTCATCGCATCAAACTTGCGGTTAAACCAGCCAAAGAAGCCTTTCTTTTCTAGAAGCTCAGCATCGCCTTTTTTCAGTAATGTTGCACATAATGCTGGAGTCAGAATTATCGCAACCAAAACGGAAAGCGTCATAGCCGCCACAATAGTTATTGAAAACTGACGGTAAATAACCCCGGTAGAACCAGACATAAACGCCATAGGGACGAATACCGCTGAAAGCGTCAACCCCACACCAATCAGGGCACCAGTGATCTGCCCCATCGATTTTTTGGTCGCTTCTTTGGGCTCCAACCCATCTTCATGCATCACACGCTCGACGTTTTCCACCACAACGATGGCATCATCCACCAGCAAACCGATAGCCAGAACCATAGCGAACATAGTTAACGTGTTTACGCTAAATCCAGTCGCGTACAAAATAGCGAAGGTTCCGAGCAATACGACAGGCACTGCGATCGTTGGAATGATCGTCGCACGGAAGTTCTGCAAGAACAGGTACATGATTAAGAACACAAGAAGAATAGCTTCTAATAGCGTTTTAACCACTTCTTGAATCGAGGCTTTGACGAATGGCGTTGTTTCAAATGGGTACGCAATCTGCAACCCTTCTGGGAACGTTGCACTCAGTTGTTCTAAGCGCTCTTTTACCGCATTGGCTGTCTCAAGCGCGTTTGCGCCAGTACCTAATGAAATACCTAACCCCGACGCTGGGAAGCCATTATATTGGCCTCGAATATCATAACTTTCTGCACCACGCTCAACGCGAGCTACATCTTTCAAATAAACATTCGAACCACTGGCGTCGGACTTAAGAATGATGTCTTGGAACTCTTCTACACTGCTCAAACGACTTGCAGAAGAAATCGTAGCATTCAACAACTGACCTTCCTGCGCAGGTGCCGCACCCAGTTGACCTGAAGAAACTTGCGCGTTCTGTTCACTGATCGCGTTCGCTACATCGATTGCGGTCAAGTTGAACTGCGTAAGCTTAAAAGGGTCCAGCCAAACTCGCATCGCATACTGCGCACCAAACGCCTGCACTTGTCCTACGCCAGTTACACGACTTATCGGGTCTTGAATATTCGTTACAACAAAGTCGCCGATATCGTTTTCTGTAAAGTCAGGATCTTCAGAATAAACTGCGACAACCATGAGAAATGCCGTATTGGATTTATTGACGACAATACCTTGGTTTTGTACCTCCATCGGCAATGAAGTCAATGCCAATTGCAGTTTGTTCTGCACCTGTACTTGCGCGATATCAGGATCAGCTTCGCTATCAAACGTCAGGGTAATTGTCGCATTACCAAATGCATCACTGCTCGATGATAGGTAGCGAAGGTAATCTAATCCCGTCATGTTTTGCTCGATAACCTGCGTTACCGAGTCTTCAACGGTTTTTGCTGATGCACCTGGATAGCGAGCACTGATGGTGATCGTCGTCGGTGAAATCGTTGGGTATTGCGAGACGGGTAAATTGAATAATGACATTACCCCCGCCAACATCGTTAGAATCGCGAGAACCCAAGCAAATACCGGACGATCGATAAAAAATCGTGCCATGATTACTCCTGTTCACCGTTTTGGATAGTTACCGAACTGCCTGGCCCTACCTTTTGTAAACCGGCGGTAATGACTTTATCACCCGCGTTCAAACCATCAATAATGCGCCATTGGCTATTGATCGCTTCGGCAGTCTTCACTGGTTTCGCTTCCACTTTGTTCTCGCCATTAACCGTCATCACTGTCGCTTTACCTGTCGCATCACGAGATACCGTATTTTGTGGTATTAGAATCGCATCAGGGTCGACACCAGTAATGACCGTCGCACGAACAAACATTCCAGGTAGCAACAAACCGTCAGGGTTTGGGAATTCGGCACGAAGCGTCACGCTGCCCGTACTTTCGTTCACATTGACCTCAGTAAATTTCATTGTGCCTTTGTGTTCGTAAGTGCTGCCATCTTCAAGCATCAATGTAACTTGCGCAGAGTCATCTTCTTGCATATGGCCTTGGGAGAGTGATGCTTTCAAACGCAGCAGTTGCGCGGATGATTGCACAATATCAACATTGATAGGGTCAAGCTGCTGAATGGTCGCTAATTTGGCAGCTTGGTTAGCCGTAACCAACGCACCCGCTGTCACACTCGATTTACCGATCACTCCGCTAATCGGAGCTTTGACTTGCGTATAATCTAAGTTGATTTTTGCTGTGTTGATCTTGGCTTTTGCGACTAGGACCTGCGCTTTCGCTTCTTTGTATGCCGCTTCTGCTTCATCCAAGTCTTGTTGGCTGATGGATTTTTTGGTGATCAAGGTTCTGTAACGCTTCACCGTGGCATAGGTCGACTCTGCCGCAGCTTGCGCACGGATTAATTCCGCTTCAGCGCTCAGCAAATCCGCCTGAAATGATGAATCATCAATTTGATATAGCGACTGTCCTTGTTCAACAAGGCCACCTTCAACAAAATTTCGCTCCGAAATAATGCCAGTGACTTGCGGACGAACTTCCGCTTCTTTGAATGCTCGGCTACGACCCGGCAACTCTACTGTCAATGCTTGGCGCGTTGGCTGCACTGTTAACACTTCTACTTCGGTTGCGGGCGCAGGCCCCCCTCCTTGGCTCGATCCTTCTTCGCTAGGTTGACATCCAACCACAAAAAGGCTCGACGCAATCAGCAGAGATAGCGTGGTTTTACGTCTCATGAATTTTTCTCTCTTATCTACCGACAAGCCTTCAAGATTCCTTATTAAAAGCTTCTAGAATGACTTAATAATGACTAAAGGATGTATATCCAGAACAAATTAATTAGGATGATAAATACCCAGTGTTGTACATACAACAAAATTTACAGTTCTATACGCTTACGAAAAACGTTTATGGTAAAGGTGTTATGAAGTTCTCAAATTTGAAGATTTTGGGTTGGAAATCACATTTTCCTGTGTGCAATTGCAATGGTTAAAAAGCAGCAAAAGTGATGATAAAAGCATCATCACGCTGTACAGAGTTTGTTACCGCTGTCTAGGGTTATTTGCCCACTCTGGTATACGAACTAAAGTGAGAAAGGAATGTACATATAGTCGAAATTTCACAAGTCAGGTTCGCCACTTATCTAAAAAATAACCCGCTAAGAAGCGGGTTATTTCGTCAGTGAGATTGCTGTTCTCAAGCTTATACTTTGAACTGACTGACCTGATGATCTAAACGTTGAGTTTGCTCTGACAACATGGCTAAAGAAGCTTGCGCTTGGTTTACGATTTCCACAATTGAAGTGCTACTGTCTGCAATGCCTTGTACGTTGCTATTTACTTCGTCACTTATTGTACTTTGCTGGCTCGCAGCCGTTGCAATGTGTGTATTCATCTCGTTCATACGTGAAATCGCGTTCAAGATTTCAGAAAGGGATTCACTCGCTCGGCCAGCGGACTTGATCGTTTCATCACTGCTATTTTGGCTACCGCGCATCACTTCTACAGCTTGTCCTGCACCAGATTGTAGCTTTTCAATCATGGTTTGGATTTCTCCCGTACTCTGTTGCGTACGACTGGCTAAAGAACGAACCTCGTCCGCTACCACAGCAAAGCCTCGCCCTTGCTCTCCAGCGCGAGCCGCTTCAATGGCTGCGTTAAGCGCTAATAAGTTTGTTTGCTCGGCAATACCACGAATTACATCCAGTACGGACGCAATGTTACTCACATCATGATCCAATGTGTTAATGACGTGGCTTGCGCTTTCGATTTCACTTGCGAGGCTACGAATTGAGCTAACCGTTTGATCCAAAATAACATTGGTATTGGTAAGTTCATCATTCGCTGTTTGGCTCGCAACCGCAGCTTCGTTAGCGCTATCGCTTACATTTCTGCTGGTGACTTGCATTTCATGCACTGCCGCCGCTACCGCCTCGCTATCTTTTTGCTGAGAAACGGTCGAGTTCGCGATGGTCGTGGTCAACGAGCTAAGATTTGCCATTTCGTTACGTAAGGTATTTGAGCTTTCAATTACCTGAGCGACTGTCATTTGAATTTTGGACACAAACTGGTTAAATGCGTCTGCTAAATTGCCAATTTCGTCTTGTGTTTTTACATCGATTCGCTGACTTAGATCACCTTCACCGGACGCAATTTCTGTCATCGCATTTTTAATATCATTGATAGGCTTCACAACCGTTTGTAACAACAAAAAAGCCATCGCGATAGCGGCAAAAATAACAATCACAATGCCAGCCTCAAGAATGAGTTCTGCTCTTGTTGCAGCCGCTGATATTTCGCCCTTCAACTGGCTTTGCTTTTCTTCTATTGCATCTTTTACAACGTTAAGCTGCGCTCTAACCTCGATAAATTGGTCTTCAAAGTTATGTTTGTGCTCATTGTAGTAACCACGCCATTGAGATTGAGGTAAACGTAGCATCGCTTCATAACTTGCTAACCATTTTTCACCCAAAGAGACAAGCGTTCGAACTTCATTACCATGTGTAGAAGGCATCACACCGGCTTGTGATAGCTCAATCATTTGTTCCATACGTGGTAGTGCTTTGTAGGCGTTGTCTTTGTATTCACCGATGTGATGATCAATATCGTTTTGAGTATCAGAAAGTGCAACACCTTGGATTGCAGATGTTGCTTGGTAAAGATCGCGATAAGCATCCTCAATCGTTAATAAGTTCGGCACGATCTGTTCGTTAAGTGTTTCACTCAACTCAGATTGTTTCCAACTTGTCATAACGTTTAATACAGAGCTCACAATAAACAATCCAATAATCAGTGACAGCGGAATCACGATCTTCTGCTTGATCGTTAAGTTCTGGAACATGAATAGACTCTCTTTATTTATGGTATACAAACTGCCGGAAATTATATCAAACAAATAGAGTATACCATTAGGTAAAAGAGGGGCTTTGTTGCTTAATTCGGTGAGAAGACATGGTAGCCCCATGTTGATCAGTTCTTAAACAACATACCGAGTTT
>NZ_JAWPOT010000218.1:0-755 GCF_033344415.1 Vibrio sp. 1727 | reverse complement strand
GTCGCCTTTTGAATATTCGATAAATGGATATCAGTCCACTTGCTTGATTTGCAGCTCTTTTGGTACTTCAAAGAACATGTTTTCTTCTCGACCTAAGACTTCATCGACTGAGCGTGCACCCACTAGCTCTTTGATACGCTCAAGAATCTGATTCACCAACTCTTCTGGCGCAGAAGCACCCGCTGTTACACCTACTTTTGTCTTGCCTTCAAACCACTCAGGCTTGATATCTTCAGGACAATCAGTCAAGTAACCAGGCGTGCCAAGTTTCTCAGCCAACTCTTTAAGACGAGTAGAGTTTGAAGAATTCTTAGAACCCACAACCACCATTACATCCACATCACCAGCCAGCTCTCGCACGGCATCTTGGCGGTTTTGTGTTGCGTAACAAATATCGTCTTTACGTGGGCCTTGGATGTCAGGAAATACGCGGCGTAGCTCTTCAATCACATCAGCGGTTTCATCGACAGACAATGTGGTTTGGCTTACATAGTGCAGATCCGATGGATCTTTCACGATCGCTTTTAGTTTCTCAACGTCCGCAGGAGTTTCCACTAAGTACATGCCGCCAGTTTCGCTTGAGTACTGACCCATGGTACCTTCGACTTCTGGGTGACCAGCATGACCAATCAGAACCACTTCCATATTGCGACGGCTTGCACGCGCAACTTCCATATGAACTTTCGTTACCAATGGGCAGGTTGCATCAAATACCGTCAGATCACGCTGTTTTGCTTCTTGGCGAACCGCTTGCG
>NZ_JAWPOT010000217.1:0-755 GCF_033344415.1 Vibrio sp. 1727 | reverse complement strand
TACCTAAACGTGGGCGATATCAAACAAGCGCAAACAACAGGTATGGGCAATGAGTACATCGACAGCTTGAAAAATAGCGAAGTGTGTCAGGGTGGTGAGGTTCTTCAACTGACTGACACCATCGATCGCGTATACACGCAACCAGAAGCTCAAATTTTAGTGAAAGACCCTGTTCTTAACCGCACGTTGAGCGTAGCGAACCGCGGCCATAACTCCGCAGTACTATGGAACCCGTGGGCGGAAGGTGCACAAGGGATGGGAGATATGGCTGACAATGGCTATGAAAACATGCTGTGTGTGGAATCTGCCCTTCATGCGCAAAGTATTGAAGAAGGCAAGACTCTTGAGCCAGGCGAGAGCTACGAGCTCGTGACAGTGATTGCTGCACAATAATCTTCCTAGGCCGGCTCATCCGGCCTTTTTTTGAAATCATTTCCGTTCTTCCTCGGTCACTTTCTAACTAACCCATTGGTTATCTGAGTTTTTTGACAATTTAATTAATAGATATCAAAAAAATTATTCATATAAACCGATAGCATGCCGATACAAAACTCATAAGTTATAAATATATCAGGAAGACATTCCATGTTAGCAAAGTACCGAAATCAAAGTGTTGGCTTTCAACTAAAGTTAGTCATCACTTTGTGCCTAGTAATTGCCTTTT
This sequence comes from Vibrio sp. 1727, assembly GCF_033344415.1. NCBI lineage: Bacteria > Pseudomonadati > Pseudomonadota > Gammaproteobacteria > Vibrionales > Vibrionaceae > Vibrio > Vibrio sp. 1727. Next base: position 91 of record NZ_JAWPOT010000217.1, on the reverse strand, counting down.
CCAGCATTGCTGCGCTCGTTTATCGAAACGCATCTGGCGTGCTGCTAGAAAGTACGTTGAGAGAACATCAATCCAAAGTCGAGTCGATGGC
>NZ_JAWPOT010000216.1:0-756 GCF_033344415.1 Vibrio sp. 1727 | reverse complement strand
TGGCACAAACAACCAGGCGACACCGTAGAGCGTGATGAAGTTCTGGTTGATATTGAAACTGACAAAGTTGTACTAGAAGTGCCAGCTCCAGAAGCCGGCGTTTTAGAAGCCATTCTTGAAGTAGAAGGTGCAACAGTACTTTCAAAGCAACTTCTTGCTAAATTGAAAGCCGGCGCTGTTGCGGGCGAGCCAACCGCAGACAAAACAGAAGCAACAGAAGCTTCTCCAGATAAGCGTCACAAAGCGACACTGACTGAAGAAAGCAATGATGCACTTAGCCCTGCCGTTCGTCGTCTACTTGCGGAACATGGTCTAGAAGCACACCAAGTTAAAGGTACTGGTGTTGGCGGTCGTATTACTCGTGAAGATATCGAAGCGCATCTAGCAAACGCTAAAGCGGCTCCAAAAGCTGATGCTCCAGCAGTTGAAGCACCAGCAACCGCTCGTAGTGAGAAGCGTGTGCCAATGACTCGCCTACGTAAGACGGTTGCAAACCGCCTGTTGGAAGCGAAAAACAGCACCGCAATGTTAACGACGTTTAACGAAGTGAACATGAAGCCAATCATGGATCTTCGTAAGCAATACAAAGACCAGTTCGAAGAGCGTCACGGTATTCGTCTTGGCTTCATGTCTTTCTATGTGAAAGCAGTGACAGAAGCACTAAAACGTTACCCAGAAGTAAATGCATCAATCGATGGTGATGACATCGTTTACCACAACTACTTTGACATTAGCATGGCGGTATCAACGCCACGC
>NZ_JAWPOT010000215.1:0-756 GCF_033344415.1 Vibrio sp. 1727 | reverse complement strand
CCCACGAAATACAGTGGGCGTTTTTCTTTCTTCAATTAAGTCGGTGACATTAGCCGGCTTTCTCTGACGCCTCTCGTTGTTGATGCGCTTCTTCAGTGTTGAACCCACGTAGAATATTGGTCAAGGTGATGGCGGTAAACAGCACTACAACCAACGACAAATGCCACGCTTCACTTAATCCAAGTTGCACCAGCGTCATACTCACCAAGGAAGAGACCACCATTTGACCGCCGCCAGACATGGCTGCTGCCGCGCCCGCATGCTCTTTGTATGGTTGCATCACAAGTGCTTGTGCACAAGGCAACGCAATGCCATTGCCAAGAATCATCAATAATTGTCCAATCATCAAATACAAGGGTTCTACCGGGCAGAAAAACAACCACAGTGCAGCACTGATATGCAAAACAGGCGTGCAAAGCAGCATTTTCTTATTTCCGATGACGGGGCGGATGCGGTTACAAATGGTTGTGCCGCCGAGCATACCTAACGCGGGGATCAGGGCCCACATGGCGTATTCGTCCGATGTCATCCCGATTTGGTCTTGCATGATAAAAGGCATCACGGAGACGGTCGTGATCATCAAGCTGAAGTTGAGCCAACTGATGCTCGCAAAGCTCATAAAATATCGAGACGAGAGCAAATCACGATACTGCACCAACATTTTGGCTGGAGAGGGGATTGCAGAGCGTCGTGTGATGGTCTCTTTGAATCGAAACGCGATGATGATCCAAGCGAGCGACACGTAACCCAACAATG
>NZ_JAWPOT010000214.1:0-757 GCF_033344415.1 Vibrio sp. 1727 | reverse complement strand
GATTGTCGAAGTGGCACATTTCACTTACGCTGATTACCAGCGACTTTCCGATATCGAAGCCATTTACGACATGGACTTAATCATCATCAGTTCAGGCGCGCCTAACGAGAACCTCGATAAACTGATGAACCTAGGTGCCATTTTTCACTACAGAAAACCCGTCGATCTCACCATCCTGTCTGATACGCTGACCGAAGTGAGCCAGTATTATCAACACAAGCAGGAGCAAGGACGTAAAGTCGCCACCAGCGATTTGGATCAGTTTGGTTTGCTAGTTGGCTCATCTTCTCCGATGCACCAGCTGTACCGCATGATCCGCCGTGTCGCAAAAACCGAAGCCAACGTATTGATTGTCGGTGAAAGTGGCTCAGGGAAGGAGCTTGTGGCACAAACCATCCATCTCGCCAGCGAGCGCAAGCAGCAACCTTTTATTGCCATCAACTGTGGTGCCATTAGCCCAGAACTGGTCGATAGCGAACTGTTTGGCCACGAAAAAGGCGCATTTACTGGCGCGAACAAAACTCACCAAGGGGTATTTAAGCAAGCGGAAGGCGGCACGCTGTTTTTGGATGAAATTACGGAGATGCCGATCGAGCATCAAGTGAAACTGCTGCGTGTGCTAGAAACTGGCGAATACCGCCCAGTGGGCAGTAATACCGTCCACATCGCCAATACCCGCATCGTCGCGGCGACCAACCGCGATCCTAAAGTCGCGATAGAAGAACAATTTCTGCGTGAAGACCTATTTTTCAGGCTA
>NZ_JAWPOT010000213.1:0-759 GCF_033344415.1 Vibrio sp. 1727 | reverse complement strand
GTCGCTTTCGTGGCCGATGTAGGTCAAGGTGCTGAAGAACTCGAAGGCATCGAAGCGAAAGCAAAAGCATCTGGCGCATCAGAGTGCTACATCGCTGACCTAAAAGAAGAAATGGTGGCAGACTACATCTACCCAACACTAAAAACCGGTGCTTACTACGAAGGTAAATACCTGTTGGGTACATCAATGGCGCGTCCTATCATTGCTAAAGCGCAAGTTGAAGTGGCACGTAAAGTGGGCGCGGACGCATTGTGTCACGGCTGTACTGGTAAAGGTAACGACCAAGTGCGTTTCGAGGGCGCGTGTGCTGCGTTAGCACCAGATCTACACGTTATCGCTCCATGGCGTGAGTGGGATTTAGTGAGCCGCGAACAATGTCTGGATTACCTTGCAGAGCGTAACATTCCTTGTTCAGCGTCTCTAACGAAGATTTACTCACGTGATGCGAACGCATGGCACATTTCTACTGAAGGTGGTGTGCTAGAAAATACATGGAATGCACCAAACGAAGATTGCTGGGTCTGGACCGTTGACCCTGAACAAGCGCCAAATGAAGCTGAATACGTTACGTTGAAAGTCGAAAAAGGTGAAGTTGTGGCAGTGGATGGTGAAGCGATGACACCATACAACGCGCTAGTTTACTTAAACGAAAAAGGCGCAAAACACGGTGTGGGTCGTATTGATATCGTAGAGAACCGTTTGGTGGGAATGAAGTCTCGTGGCTGTTACGAAACTCCGGGAGGTACCATCATGATGGAA
>NZ_JAWPOT010000212.1:0-761 GCF_033344415.1 Vibrio sp. 1727 | reverse complement strand
TTCAGTATTAGAAGCGGGTGGGGAAGAAAACTGGCTGACATACGGCAGTCCTGATTGGGGCCGAGTTCAATCAGAAAACCTATCTAAAGAGCCTATTTACACTGTAAAACACGTGTTGGTATCCAGCAGTGATGCGCCTTTTAAATTCAATACCATGCAAGACATCAAAGGTCGTTCCATCGTGTTGCTGCTAGGTTTCGACTACCCAAACTTAATGCCGTTTTTTGAAGATAAAACCGTCAACGAGATGCGCGTTAAAGATTACGACGCCGCATATCGCGTAATTCAGAGAACGCCAGGCGATACGGCGTTTGTCGAGATGGAATCGCGGGTGATGTACAACTTAAAACGTCTGGAACTGCCACTCGAACAATTTGAGATTCAATCTTTTAGCGCTGTGATCCCCGACTATTCGATCTATCTGGCCTTTTCTCCAGAGATGAAACCTGAAGTACAACACTTTATTAATCAACGCCTGTCGGATCTAAAAGCCTCGGGAGAGATCGATAACATCGTCAAACACTATCTTTAACGCGCCTAGCCCTTTTACTGGTGCAGCTTTTGAGATCCCCACTAAAACGCCAGCCTTCTCAAGCTGGCGTTTTTGTCTATTCGATTTGATACCCGCCAGAAACGATCATTCCGTTTGATCAACAAAATGGGGATCAAACATGTGCCCTAATTTGTTTGCTTTGGTTTTTAGATAGTGTTGGTTGCTTGGATTGCGACCTTCTTGCAGTGGCACACGCTCAACGACATTG
>NZ_JAWPOT010000211.1:0-762 GCF_033344415.1 Vibrio sp. 1727 | reverse complement strand
ACTATTCATGGTATTTGTGGTCAAGTCGAAGGCAGTGCTATGCCCGAGTTGCTAGCACTTGAAGCCGGACAGTCCGCTTTTGGCGACATGTATGCCTGGTTCAAAAACGTCTTAATGTGGCCACTACAGGCTTATGCCGAGCACAATCCAGACTTTGCCTTAACTGCCGAAGAAGTTGCTTCAGAACTTTTGCCAATGCTCTCGCAAGCTGCCGAGCAGCAAGGTATCGACCAATATACTCCGGTTGCAATGGATTGGCTCAATGGCCGCCGAACCCCTTACGCACACCAGCGTCTTAAAGGTGCTATTTGTGACTTAAACCTTGGTAGCTCATCGCCTGCAATTTTCTCTGCACTCGTAGAATCCACTGCGCATGGCGCAAAAGCGATCGTCGATTGCTTTATAGAACAAGATGTCACTGTCGAACGCGTCATCGCCATTGGGGGCATTGCGCAAAAATCCCCTTACGTGATGCAAATGTGCGCCGATGTGATTGGTCGCGACATCATCGTGGTCGAATCAGATCAATGTTGCGCATTGGGGGCAGCGATTTTTGCAGCCGTCGCAGCTGGCGTTTACCCGACGACGAAATCAGCACAAGCCGTGATGGCAAGTCCTGTTCGTCAAACCTACTCACCAACACCAAAAGTGCAAACATTGCGAGCACAGCGTTACGCGACGTATCGCGAGCTTGGGCAACACATGGAGCAGATTGCGGAGTTTCACCAATCGCAGGAGCGTGAAGATGTCTGAACAAACCGT
>NZ_JAWPOT010000210.1:0-766 GCF_033344415.1 Vibrio sp. 1727 | reverse complement strand
CGCCACCAAGATGACGTTGAATCGCAACCCATAGTCGATTGTTATGGTGTTGATTGAGCCAGCGCCCCCAGTAATGGTCACTCGCTTGATGGGTAGGAAGCCACAATACTAAGCAGTGACGAATCGACATCAGATCCCACTCAGAAAGCTGATAGCTGCCTTTTTCGCTGCGTCGTCTCGCGTTAGTGATGATACGGCACATCTCAGCATAAGCTTTACGGCAGGGGCAAAGTAGGACTATTTGGCACTCTTCGTTGAGCCAGAACATGCTGCCGACGATCTGTTTGATATCAAGTTTATGCTGTTCAATCGTTACATGGGCTTTGACCACGCCAGCGACCGAGCACTCGTCAGTAATCGCGATGGCATGGTAGCGATAAAAAGCCGCTTGCAACACAAGCTCTTCTGCATGAGAAGCGCCAGTGAGGAAAGAGAAATTAGACTGACAAAATAATTCTGCGTAACTCATAACGACTCAACAAAAATAGCCATGAAGAAACCAATGTTTATGTTGATCGCGAAATACCCATAACCAGCGACCTTGCTTGGTATGAGCAATGTAGTAATCGCGCATAATTTCGTCGCCATCCCACCATCCGGATACGATTCGTTCTGGTCCATGCACCAGCGATACTTGCTCTTGTAGAGCAATGGGGGCAGGCAGTTGCATTGCTGGGCGCAGCAAATCTGGGATGCTATGAGTGGGTACGTCTGGCTCATCGGCTAGTCGGTATTGGCTGGCTTTCTCCGGTCTTGGGTCGCAGGC
>NZ_JAWPOT010000209.1:0-768 GCF_033344415.1 Vibrio sp. 1727 | reverse complement strand
AAATCGATTTTGATTTAGATAGCCGTATTGAACTTGAACTGCGTAGCGACAAAAAAGAGAACGCTGAACATATGATGTTGGTAGACCTAGCTCGTAATGATGTAGCGCGCATCTCGCAAGCTGGTACTCGTCATGTTGCCGATCTCCTTAAAGTTGACCGTTACAGCCATGTTATGCACTTGGTGTCCCGCGTGGTTGGCCAGTTGCGCGATGACCTTGATGCTTTGCACGCTTACCAAGCTTGTATGAACATGGGCACGTTAACTGGGGCGCCAAAAATTCGTGCAATGCAACTGATTCGCGATGTTGAAGGTGCTCGTCGTGGCAGCTATGGCGGAGCGGTAGGCTACCTGACAGGAGAAGGCACGCTCGACACTTGTATCGTGATTCGCTCGGCTTACGTGGAAAACGGCATTGCTCAAGTACAAGCAGGTGCAGGCGTGGTATTCGATTCTGACCCTCAAGCGGAAGCCGATGAAACACGCGGAAAAGCTCAAGCGGTTATCTCTGCTATTCAAGCAGCGCATTCTCAACCTGCGAACAAGGAGTAGCAGACATGGCGAACATCGTATTCATCGATAACTTTGACTCGTTCACCTATAACCTTGTGGACCAATTCCGCTCATTAGGTCACTCAGTCAAAATTTATCGTAACCACATTCCGGCAGAAACCATCGAACAAGCAATAAACGAGCTCGACAACCACGTCGTTCTGCTATCACCAGGGCCAGGTTCGCCATCAGAAGCTGGTTATAAAAAAAAGATGAA
>NZ_JAWPOT010000020.1:0-119869 GCF_033344415.1 Vibrio sp. 1727 | reverse complement strand
TGAAACTCGGTATGTTGTTTAAGAACTGATCAACATGGGGCTACCATGTCTTCTCACCGAATTAAGCAACAAAGCCGTGTGCTGATGCAGCAAAGTGCGGGGGACATTAAACGCACATCAATGGAACTGGGTGGTAATGCACCGTTTATTGTGTTTGATGACGCTGATATCGATGCAGCCGTGACAGGTGCAATCGCTTCTAAATTCCGTAATGCTGGTCAAACATGTGTCTGTGCTAACCGTTTCTACGTGCACAGCAAAGTGTATGACGAATTCGTTGCTAAGTTTGACGCTGCGGTTCAGCAGCTCAAAGTTGGTAACGGATTGGAAGAGGGGGTCAACATTGGTCCAGTGATCAGCGAGTTAGCGAAGCAAGGCATTCAAGCGTTGATCGATGGTGCTATCGAGCAAGGCGCGAAGCCGGTTTCAGAACTTAAAAAGCTCGATGGTTTATTTATGCAGCCAGTGGTTCTCAAAGACGTTACTCACGACATGAAGATTGTTTCCGAGGAAATCTTTGGCCCTGTCGCGCCAGTGATTCGTTTTGACAGCGACGAACAACTAGTCGAAATGGCGAACGACACCATTTACGGTCTTGCGTCGTACTTCTACAGCCAAAACATCCACCGTGTTTGGAAAATCGCAGAAGCGCTCGAATACGGCATGGTCGGCATTAACGAAGGCATGATTTCTACTGAAGTCGCTCCTTTCGGTGGTGTTAAGCAGTCCGGCATCGGACGCGAAGGAGCAAAACAAGGTATCGATGAATACATGGACGTGAAATATCTCTGCTTTGGCGGCAACTAATTAAGGACAAGACAATGACAAACCAACAACTACACGAAAGAAGAAGCCAAGTTATCGCTCAAGGCATGGGCGCACTGTACCCACTTTACGTCGAGAAAGCAGAAAACGCTTACGTATGGGATATCGAAGGCAACAAATACATCGACTTTGCAGCGGGCATCGCGGTAACTAACACCGGGCATTCTCACAAACGTATCAGTGAAGCGGTAAAAGCTCAGTTGGATAACTTCTCGCACACGTGTGCGATGGTCACGCCTTACGCGTCATTCGTTGAGCTGGCGGAAAAGCTGACAGAACTGGCACCAGGTGAGACTAAGAAGAAAGCGATCTTTCTAACCACTGGCGCCGAGGCGGTCGAAAACGCCGTGAAAGTAGCGCGCGCTCATACTGGTCGTAGCGGCGTGATAGCGTTCAAAGGCGGCTTTCACGGTCGCACAAATATGACGATGGGGTTAACCGGTAAAGTTGCGCCATACAAAGCGGGCTTTGGTCCTTTCCCGAACGAAATCTACCACGCGCCTTACCCAAATGCGTTTCACGGCATCAGCGTTGAGCAAAGCTTACAAGCGATCGACGATCTATTTGCTTGTGATATTGAACCATCACGTGTTGCGGCGATCATCTTCGAGCCAGTACAAGGTGAGGGCGGCTTCTACAAAGCACCTGAAGCGTTTGCACAAGGCTTGCGTCAGCTGTGTGACAAGCACGGTATCATGCTGATTGCGGATGAGATCCAAACGGGTTTTGCCCGTACCGGTAAAATGTTTGCGACGGAGTACCTAGGCATTGAACCCGATCTAATGACAATGGCGAAAGGCATTGCTGGTGGTTTCCCAATCTCAGCTGTTGTTGGTAAAGCGGATGTAATGGACTCCGCACTGCCTGGTGGTTTAGGTGGTACTTATGCAGGCTCGCCACTCGGTTGTGTTGCTGGTCTTGAAGTGCTGAAAATCATCGAAGAAGAAGATTTGTGTGCTAAAGCGATGGGCATCGGTGAAGTGGTCAATGCACGTATGACCAAACTGCAACAATCTGTGCCTGCTATTGGTGAAATCCGTACTACGGGTGCGATGATGGCGATTGAATTTACTGACCCAGAATCAGGTAAGCCGCTACAAGAGATGACCAAATCGGTGATTTCTAAAGCGCAAGAAAATGGTCTTATCCTGCTTTCTTGTGGGGTAAAAGCGAACGTGATTCGCTTGTTGCCGCCGCTAACCATTGAGCCTGAAGTGCTTAGTGAAGGTTTAGATAAGTTGAAAAAAGTGATTCTTGAAGTGGCGTAATTCACGCGCTTTTAAATAGCAATAACAAATCAAGGAAGCGGTTGGCATAAATCGTTTCCTTTTTGTTTTTTAGCGTATCTGCTGCCTATCTAAAAAGTATTGCTCAAGCTCCAAGTCGTCACTTTTATTACGGATGACTTAACAATTGGGCTCGTTCTTACTTTCCACTTAGTCGCTACTTTGTTCTCCTCGAATGTGGTTTGGTGCTCGCATTCTAAATCCCGACATCTGAAAGCCACTTGAGTCTATAATTTTATTGAGCGTCATTCCTCACTTTTTGGACTATAAAAATGAGATAGTATTCATATCCCACTTAGGTTGCTTGTCAGATTAGCAGGACGAACTTTGATAACAAAGAATACAAGGTATGCCATTTTACTCGGCTTAGTTCCCATCGCCATATTTGTAGTGGCCTTTCATTCGATAACCAACTTTTACGTCAACTCGGTAAAAGCGTCGAAAATAGATGCTTACGTAGATTATTTAAATCAAAGGTCTGCCTATTTGGACGGAGCAATAGTGAAGCAGATTGCTCAGTTAGATTTTACTTGTAGTGATAGTGATGTAAGAACTTTACGCGACCCACGTTTTTATAACCGTTACATTCGTTTTATTGCGATGACCACAGAAGGCGGAAAAACGTGTTCCACGGTTGGTAGTGAAGTGTCTCGCCCATCTAGTAGTGAACGATTTCAGATGGATGAGAACTTTTTCGCATCACTTGTTTTGCCGCAACAGAATGACCAAATAGAGTGGATGGTCATTTATGATAATGAACACGTTGAAGTCTTCTGGGTACTTGATAACAGTTGGGTTAACGAGGTAATAAAAACGCCTTGCAAAGACTGCCTATTTGTAGAGTTTAAGTATGATGAACCAATATTTGGTGATTTAACGATAAGCCGTGGCAAAGCGAATATTGCAGGAGAAGAAAACGCACTATCAAAAGAGTTTTTCTTTTCAGGAGAGTCTCAAGCCAACATGCTCATAAAGATATACAGCGGTGAAAAACTTAAAAATTATGCTCAGGAAAGAGTACTTTTGTGGGGCGGCCTTGTAAGTGTGCTTGCTGGTCTTGTGACTGCATTTTCATACATATCTGGTAAAAGCTTGAGAAAATCCATTACAGGTCTAATTGAAAATGGGATTAGTAATGCAGAATTTATTCCTTACTACCAGGCGATTGTCGATAGTCGCGATGGTAAGACAGTAGGATATGAAGCTCTGATTCGATGGTCGCGGCGTGATGGAATGGTGCCACCAAATATGTTTATTGGTGCTGCAGAAGAAAGTGGCCTGATTATCCCGATGACCAATCAGCTTATTCGTAAAATCATACAAGACTTAAGTGACTTACCCGAGCATACGTGGGTCAGCATCAATATTGTTTCCTCCCATTTAGAGTCAGGTGTATTAACGAAGTTACTGTCGGAGTTAAATTGGCCAATCTCTAATAGAATTCATTTTGAATTGACCGAGAGAATACCAGTAAAAGACACTGAGGCCGCGAAAAAAGAGATTTTGTATTTAACGAATAAAGGCTACAAGTTCAAAATTGACGATTTTGGTACCGGATATGGTGGCTTTTCTTACCTACAAGATTTGGGCATCCGGTGTGTAAAAGTGGATAAGATGTTCATTGATCCAATAGGATCTGACGACCAAAAATTGAAAGTGCTGGACTCAATTGTGTCTGCAGCGAACAAAGCGGAATGTGAGATGATTGCAGAAGGTGTAGAGAGCCAGGCTCAAGTCGAATATCTGGCTCAGCATGCGATTTACCTTATTCAAGGTTATGTTTACGCTAAACCAGAGCCCCTGACTAACCTTGCAAGCGCTTAACAGCCATAATGTCAAAACGTACCGTTTTAAAGGTGTCAGTTGCCTAGGTTAGCGCTGATTTCTGCTGATGGGGTTACACTTGAGGATTCCTAACACTCTCATTACTTCTAGAGTGTTAGGAATTAACGTTACTTAGGAGGAGAGTGCGGCTCTTTTCGTTTTGATTGACGTAATGAGCTGAGGTAGTAATGACATTACGATCATTCCTAGCATTAAGCTGTATTGCAGAGGAGTGAACGTTTCCCCCAATAGCAGTAGGCCCGAAACAATGCCTGCGACTGGGTTTGCAATACCACCAAAGGTAAAATCTACGACCGACATCCGCTGTAATAACCATACATACATGCCATACCCTAATGCGGTGTTCAGAATAATTACCCACAGTAACCCTAGAATATTCGTCATGGATACGTCCTGAACGACCGTAACATATGGCTCTGGATTGTTTATCGCCAGCACACTTGTTGCGATAGACATAATCACGCCACCCAAAATGAGCTGCCATGTTAGCACTGTCCACCAGTGCATTTTTGTACCTAGTGACTTTGTTACGCTACTTCCTATCACGATGCACATAATGGCGGAGATCATCGCAAGTAAGCCCACGGGTTCGAGAGAAATAGAGCTAGGATCAAATAAGAACCAAGCTAAAGCAATCAAAGTTGCGCCGCTTATCGCTTGAATGCCACTAGGCTGACGTTTGTAGACCGCCCAACCAAACAGCATCGCAAAAACGGGGACCGAAACCATACCAACACCAGAGATGGCAGAAGGAAGCGTCAACGCCATGACAAAAATGAGACCAAAGAAGCAAGCGATGTTGATGGTTCCTAAAACAAGCAGCACTTTCCACTCACTTCTTTTTGGAAACGAGGGCTTTATTGCCAGCAACAAAAGACCCGCAGGCAGTGCCCTTAGAGCACCAAGTAAAACGGGAGGCCAGTCCGGTAGAGTAAACTGAGTAACAGCGTAAGTCGTCCCCCAAAAAAAGGCAGGAATCATCGCAAGTAAAATGTTCATGTTAAATATCTTTATGTAGAGATAATTAAATGTAACGATATCGGCAAGGTGGCTTTTTGTAAAGTATCTTTATGTTAAAATAAAAAATATATGATGTTTGGAGAGAAATAATGGATGCAATTGATAGAGTGGTAGAGCAGTGGGCTAGGGAGAAGCCAGACCTCGACACTGAACCGATGGCAATAATGGGTCGACTAATGCGAATTGCAAAACACATGGAATCTAGGGTCGCCGAGCTACATAAGAAGTACGATCTGAAAATGGGTGAATTTGATGTGTTAGCGACACTGCGTCGAGCTGGTTCACCATATTGTCTTACTCCCTCAGCGTTAATAGAGTCGATGATGCTCACTTCGGGTGCGATGACTAATCGCTTAGATAAACTAGAGAAGAAAGGGTTTATCACCAGAACCCATAGTAAAGAAGACCGACGTAGCGTCACCGTTGAACTAACAGGGCAAGGCTTAACCTTAATTGACAAGCTAATTTTGGAGCATGTAGACGTTCAGCAATCGTTATTGCATGGTTTAGAAGGCAATGAAAAAGAGCAGGTTAACCAGGCGTTAAAATTGCTATTGCCACAATTTGAATGAGAACGCAGAAGGAGGCAGGGGATATGAAAAGCAAAGAACTAGAACAATACTTAAGTACCTTCATGTGTGCAGAAAGCGATTTCCCATTTGGGCCTGAAGCGGTTGTATACAAAATCAAAGGCAAGATGTTTGCCATCATTGCAGAGAGAAACGGTCGGGAGTATGTCAGCGTAAAAGTAAAACCAGAAGATGGAGAAGTCTTAACGTCGCAGTTTACGGATATTATCCCGGGTTATCACTTAAATAAGCGTCATTGGATAACGGTTTATTTTAACGGTGATGTCGAGGATGGGTTGATTCAAGACTTGTGTGAACGCTCTTATGCTCTTGTCGTTGCCAAGCTGCCGAAAGCACAACGAGCGTTGCTTGGTGAGTAATCGGCAACGCACTGGCCTCTGTTGTTTTGTCGCTCGTTGCTCGTAGCCTTTACGGAAAAATTCGCACCTTTTTCATCCTCGGGCTATATAAGAATAAGAAGGTGGAAAAGGGGAATGATATGCGAGCATTATCTGAATGGCTAAAAGAATACGGGGAGAGTCACCAAAACCCTATCAACCAAAAGATTCACACAATCGCAGTTCCAGGTATTTACCTTTCTGTGGTTGGACTTATTTGGTCGATTCCCCAGATTTCATTATTAGGCTTCGAACTTAATTGGGTTTGGGTAGCGGTGATCCCCACTTGGGTTTTCTATTTTCGTTTGTCTCTGAGTGTATTCATGATGATGATCGGCTACACATTAGCGTGCATTGGCCTTATTTGGTCGCTAGAGGTATTGATGTTGCCCGTTCTGCATATTTCTATGCTCTTGTTTGGTGTATTGTGGATATTGCAATTTATCGGTCACAAGATTGAAGGTAAAAAACCGTCGTTTTTTGAGGATTTACAGTTTCTACTCATCGGCCCGATTTGGGTGTTCAGAAAACACTAGCGATAAGCAAAATCAGGCATCATCCGAATGATACAAGACATATAACGTTCAGAGATTATGTAGCTCTTACTACAGAATAGCTCTCCTTCTTATTGCCACGACAAGCATTCACTTTAGATACGCACTATGATTAAAGAGGTGCCAACGCACTTTACGCTATCGAGATACTTAAACTTACGGCAAGTTTACTTTAGGGGGATGAATGTACGACCGACAATATAAATATGCCTATTGGAGAGAAGAGCGTAAAAAAGGCAAATGGCACTATATATTAAAGTCCTTCTTTATGATTTGTTGTGCATTACTGCTTGGTAAAGTCATCGGTTTGTTCATTTTTGGAGAGCTGCATTCTTTAAGCGACATTTGGGAACAACTCCCTGCGGATGTTTTTATTATGATGCTCGTGGGCTTCCCAATTAGTGTCCTTGGTTGGTACCACGAAGAGTCAAAGTTTTTCCGGGCACTGCGACGCAAAGAAAAGCGGTTAAAAGGCAATCAAAACAAACCGAAATAGAGTAGCTTTTGTCTCTGTTTGGATTGCCACTTACCTATCTGATCGATTCTATCCCTTCCAGTCGTTTAGCGTTTAGTTACGTGTTGCAAAAAGCCTTCTTAATACAACAGCCCCCAGTGTTGTGGAAATTGGTACTGTAAGAAACATTAAAAAACGAAGTTGAGCATTAGCGTATAAAGGCTCGCACTGTCATCCTTTGGGGCTGATGAAAACGCGCCAGAGCTATTATTGTAGGCGTTGAACCTTTGCCATTCTGCATTCAGGGAAACGTTGTAATCTAGGTCGTATCTCAACCCGAGTAAGAAACTGTCTCCACTTTTTTTATCCCGACTATTAAACTGCTGACCGTAAACAATATAAGGAGTCAGCTTGTTTACATTATAACTTGTTGTCGCGTACCAAGATGAGGAAAGATTGCTGGTCTGTCCTTCTGCCATAATCACAATGTTATCGAGCTCGTATCTTAACCCTAGAGAAAACAGATCGATCGTGTTGTTTTTTTCTGTTTCAACTAGACGGTCAATGATTGTGGTTCCGCCACCGGGAGTGGACTGCTCAATGTTAGAGAGCGTCGTTGTTTGATCATAATCGCCGTGGAGGTAGGAAAAATTCCAACGATAGCTCTCTCCGCTTAGCGTTAAGTTCATCCCTGCAGTATTGTTTGACTCAATTTCCAATTCAGTACGTTCATTGATGGTTACGTCACTATTGTCTTTAAACCCGACAAACGGCATGGCGGTAAGTACGACTTGCTCATTGAGGTCATGAATCCAGCGTGCAGATAGGCCGTTATAAGCCGTGATACCTAGAATGCTGTCATATACCTCATTCGGTGGGCGGGCTTGGGTAAAAGCGTGGCCGACATAGTTGTACTCAGACATCAAAAACAGTGGCAGTCTTAAGCGTCCTCCTCGTATTTCTATGTTTTGATAGGTATAAGCCAAATACGCCCACTCGAGCTGAGGCGAGCTCCAATGGTCTTGCGGGCGCTTTACGACTTGTGCGGATGCCCGAAATGCCTTGTGAAAATAATCGAGCTGCATACCGAATGTGGTATCGCAATCGAAACAAGATTCATCGCCAATAAAGCGGTTAACTAGTAACGTAGTTGGGTTATCGGATTTTGCCCACGACGTAGAGCCAAAACCACTTAAAGAAAGTTGTTCTGTTAGTTCAATCGTGGCTGAGCTCGGAAAGGTCGCGATACTCAGCGATAACATGGTTAAATATTTTTTCATATCAATTCTCCGAGCTAACCACACATAAAACATGAGCATTACTAGGGACGCTCGATGTTGGGGCATAACCAATTCTATTCGGCTTCTCTTGCATCCATGCTATGAGGTCATCAATGCTGGAGCGTGCAATCACTTTTGGCGGTCTAGCTTTACCAGAAAAAGACAAGCTTGCCCAATGCGCGTTCATTTGCGCTAAATTTTTGTTGAGAAGATAACGATAGAACTCAGCTCTTTCTGTTGATGTCGCAGGCCAGTCAGAGAGTTCAATTCGCTGGCCTTGTAAAAGTTGCGTCTTCCCTCTGTACAACTTTCGCGCTTTATTTACAGTGAGCGGAGAGAATTCGTCATTAAATGAGAAAACGGCGTAGCTTTCTGCAGCGAGAGCTTGGCAATTTAATGAAAGAAGGACAATCAGAATAAACAGATAGCGTTTTATGTAACGCAAAGGAAAAGCAACGCGAGAATGATTTCTACTCATAGAATCCACCTACATTGCTTGTTCAATTTGATACAACAGTTTTTCTTTGCGCACAGGCTTTGGTACGTAGGCATCCATTCCTGAATCAAAGCAGCGTTGAATATCATCATCAACGACGCTTGCTGTTAATGCGATAATGGGCGTCTTAGCTAATCCTTTACTCGCTTCATAAGCTCTAATTTGCCTAGAAGCTTCAAACCCATCCATTATGGGCATCATGCAATCCATCAAAATAACATCAAACTTTCCATCTTTTTGGAACATTTCGACTGCAATTTGTCCGTTTTCTGCGACTTCGAATTGATAGCCTGCTTTAGATAGCAATAGAGAAGCCACTTTCTGGTTCACTCTATTATCTTCGACAAGCAAGATGCGTTCGGAGCGAATAGGCGTTACCGTTGCTTCTGGTTGCTCAGAACTTGCAGGTAGTTCATGAGTTTTATCGGGGGTGGTGTTCTCTTGGTGTGGTTCAGCAGGCGTCGTGTTGGAAACACGTAACCCAATTGCCTTATCTAACTTCTCTTTAAGCAACCCTGCTTTAAACGGTTTGGGCACATAGTCATCCATTCCAACGTCAAAGCATTTTTGTATATCGTCATCGACCACACTTGCCGTTAGAGCAATAATCGGAATTCTGAAAGCGCGTTTTTCTTTTACTTCTATTTGACGAATTATTTGGGTGGCTTCAAATCCATCCATTACGGGCATCATGCAGTCCATTAAAATTAGGCTGTATTGATTCTGTTGAAATTTCTCAACCGCTTCTTGTCCGTTTACAGCGACATCAAAGTCGAAGCCAGCTTTTGTGACGTGTAGCCCCGCGATTTTTTGATTGACCGTATTGTCATCAACGACCAAAATTTTCGGCAGAGATTTAACATGTTGCGCTGAAGTGCTCTCTTGTTGTGCGTGCGAGAAATTTGCCGCACAACTTTCAAGTGCTTTAATTAAGCGCTGCCCTAGTAGTGGCTGAGTGACCAAGGCGCTGATACTGTTTCTAAAGTCGAATTGTGGGCTATGAAGGTGCTTGATGAGGCAGACACGAATGTTTCGTTTACAAAGGCTTTCTATCTCATCGATATGCATCGCCGCTGCATTTGGTGATGCTTCTACATGAATAACGATAACGCGCTCGTTATCAATCCACGTTGGCAACGCACTTAAGGTATCTACTGACTGCGTTATATTGATGTTGAAAAAACTTAACTCGTTACGCAGTTTTTGTTCTAGTTGAGTACTGCTGCATACAATCCATATATCGTTGTGATTCAGAGCGTGATAAGCGTTAAACTCTTGCGTCACAACAGGAGCAGTTAGTTCAAAGAAGAAGCGACTGCCTTTACCTTTCTCGGATTCAAGTTGAATTTCTCCACCCATTAGCTCAACTAATTGCGTGCTAATGGCAAGCCCAAGTCCAGTTCCCCCAAATTGTCGGGTAGTAGAGTTATCCTCTTGGGCAAATGGAGCAAATATTTTCTTTTGCTGCTGGGCATCAATACCAATCCCTGAATCTTTAACAGAGAACTCGATGACCGCTTCACCATTTTTTATTTCGCGGGTGATGACCGATAGCTCTACACTGCCTTGTTCGGTAAATTTTACCGCGTTAGACATGAAGTTCATGACAACTTGGCGTATACGATGGTCATCCAACATTACGTGGTAAGGCGTGTTACGGCTAATGTTGACTTGCACATCGATGCCTTTTTCCTTTGCTTTCGGTGAAATGATAGAAGCAATGTCATAGATAGACTCTCGAACACAAGTTGAATGTGGGCTAATGAGCAGCATCCCAGATTCAATTTTTGAGAAGTCTAGAACGTCATTAATTAAACTTAAAAGCAGTTGGGAGGAGGTTTCAATCGTGTCGACGTAATCGCGTTGTGTGGCAGTCAGGGAAGTATCGGATAAGACTTCAGAGATACCAATAACGCCATTTAGCGGCGTGCGGATCTCGTGGGACATGTTGGCCAAAAAGCTACTTTTGGCTTTACTCGCCTTAATTGCATCATCTTTTGCTTGTTCTGCATCTTCTTTAGCTTGTGTGAGCTTTAGTCTGGACAACATCCGCTCATCACTAAGCTTTTTTACCTCTCGAGCAAACTTACTCAGCTCGTCTTTACCCTTTATTAGTTGAGCAAGAGGTGAATTTTCAGTGTTACTTTGTTCATTGCTTTCGTTACTGAGAAATTTGAGGACTAGATTCAAGTTTCCAGTAACTTTTCGCACCAATCTTAGCGTTAAACTTACGACCAACAGCGTTAAAAGGCTCATCATTGCGATAAAGGTAAAGCGGTGCTGTGTCGTCGTGTTGATTGTCTTTGATATATCATCACTCAGCTGTTGTTCCATTTTGTCGTCAACACTTTGTAATAACGATAAGCGTTTGTTGAGTGCAGATAACCCCGCATCAATCTCATCCGGGGTTAATGATTTGAGTTGAGCTGGTTGCAATAAATAGGCACGAAACTCTTGGCTTTTGATAAAGACTTCACCCGTAAACGTCTCAATGAGCAGATCTACTTGTTGTTGATTGGCATTTAGCGTCACAAAACGCTCTAGAAATAGTTGTTGGTTCTGGATTAAAGATTGGATAGAAGCCTGTGTTGTGAGGTCATACTCGTCATTTTCCTCTGAAGATCGAATCAAATATTCGCTTAATCTATGCTCTTCAGTGGACCAAAACATCAACCATTCAAGTTGCATCAAAGAAGAAAGGTGAGTGTTTGTTTCATAACTCACATTTCTAAAATAGACTTTGTCTAAGCTCATGAGGATTTCTTTGAACGTATCAGCGCGCCACTCTGCTGCATCTAACTTTTCTTCTTGATTTTGCGAAGAGAGCATCGAGAGGGTTGCTTCCTCAAAGCTTGTCAACTGGTTTAGTATCTCAGCGTTTTCACCGAATACTGGTGCAGCGGTGTCGCGTAACAATTGAGATATCTGCTGAGTTTTTAGTTGCTTATCTATTACATCAGGGTTATTCGGTAGGTGATAAAGCGAAGATACGCGGTCGATGTAGACAGAGAATAACTGTGCTTTTTGTAGTTCCTGAGCCTGGATAGAAAGGCTTTGTACATGTTTACCCGCGAGGACAAGCAACAATAAAATTGGCAGCAAAACCAACCCAAATAGCTTTTGTTTTACCGACAGGTTGTTCCAAGAAAAGATTCCTACCACGCGCATTTCCATATCCAAGAAGTTGATATGAAAAGTGTAGTTTATTTATCTCAGATGTTAGATTTTAAGAGAAAATTCATATTAATGGGTGGGGGAAGTGTGACCGATATTGCATTACGAGTACTAACGCGCTAAGCGGCAATAGTTAACAAAACGGCGTTCTAAGCAAAGTGATTGACGCTTTGAGCGCCACTCCCTCGTTGGTATTCAAATGCAATCAATTCCTCGGCAGGTACAGGTCTACCTAAGAAAAAACCTTGTACGACGTCACAGTGGAGAGACTCCATTCGTGTGAGTTGAGTTTGAGTTTCTACGCCTTCGGCTACTACTTTCATTCTTAGGTTGTGAGCCATGGATACAATCGCGCGAACTAATGAATCGTCTTGATCGCTTTTTCGGATTTGAGCGATAAATGAACGATCAATCTTGAGCCCGTCAAAAGCCATATGTTGCAGGTAGGCAAGGGCAGAATATCCTGTGCCAAAGTCATCTAGCCAAACTTCCACTCCGATACTTTGTAGTTTTTTAAGCACATATTGAGCTTTCTCTGTATCATCAATAAAAAGTGACTCTGTCACTTCAACATGAATGGTTTGAGGGGCGACATCATGTCGTTGTAAATACTTAGAAAATAATTGACTTAAATCTTGGCGATAGATTTGTCTTGGGGACAAGTTTAATGCGATGTGAAAATCAGTACCGAAATGTTCTGCCCACATTGCCCGCTGAGCAACTGCCGTCTCAATGATATGTTCTCCAAGCTCCAATATTAAATCACTTTGCTCTGCGATCGGGATAAACGATTCTGGACTGATATAGCCTTTCTCGGGATGATTCCACCTAACCAATGCTTCGACCCCAATTAGTCGATAGGTTTTTAGATCAAATTGTGGTTGATACCACAGCTCGAATTGAGACAAGTCACGTACTGAACGACGCAGTTCTCGTTCTATGTATAAACGTTGTTTAATCGTTTCATCAAACGTGGAATCGTATATCGTCATAATGTCTTTACCGCGTCTTTTAGATTCCTGCGCCGCAAGAGAGGAAAGCTGTAAAAGAGACTCAGCGTTTGAACCAAATTCTGGATACACAGCAATTCCGAGGCTTGCCGTAATTTGAATATCGTTCTCTTCCAAACTAAAGGGAGAGAGTAGTTGGCGATGAATATCGTTCGCTTTTTCTCTAGCTTCATGATTGTCCGAGCACGGAAAGGCCAGTACAAATTCATCCGCACCTACTCGACTTACGATGGTAGAAAGGCGGTAAAGCGGCTTAAAATAACTCGGCAAACGGCCTTGAAGCTCTGAGGCAAGATGGCCTAGCAATTTATCCCCAATGTTATGTCCATAGTTATCGTTAATGTGCTTAAAGTCATCCAAGTCAATAAACACAACCGCGAGTGAGGGGGATTTGTGGTCAGTTATTTGCGTTTGAATATCAATGAGTAACTTTTCTCGGTTTGGCAGGGAAGTCAGAATATCGTGGTACGCCATGAACTCAACTCGGCTGGTGTATCGATTCACTTTGTTTGACATTTTGTTGTACGCCGAAATAAGTTCTCCCACTTCATCTTTGCTTTGTATGTCGGTGACTGGCAGCGCTTGGGTATTTGACTCTGAAAATTGATCTTTTAGTTGCTTGAGTGGCTTAGTTAACGACCGCCCCAAAGCATAAGCGATGATGCTACCGAATAGAACGGATATCCCACTGATCGTTAGCAGCAAGTTAAACATCTTCTGTTTATCGTTTGAGGTAATCGCTTGGACTTGTTCAATGTTCTGTTCTTTCTCTTCCAGTAGATGTATCAAGTTAAGCTCAAGATATACCGCCCCAAGAGTAATGTTTGATTGCTGAATCGGCGCTGCGATCTCCAACTGACGCTTGGAAAAGGAAACGAGAGTTCTGGATTCTTCTATTGCTTTCAAAATAAAAGGAGAGCGGTCATGAGGTTGGGCAAACATCCTTAGCTGAGTAGTGCCGTCGTGAAAGATTAGCCCTTCATTGTCAACAACATGTATTTTCGAGACATCTGGCTGGCTCAATGTTGCCTTAATTTGCTCATACGCTTGACTGATATTGTCTGTATAGAGTGGATCAAAAAGCTGTTTTGATAATAGCTCTGCATAAACCAACCCTTTTTGCTTAACGTAAGATTCTGTTTTTTCTTGAGAGTTGTTCGTGATTTGTTGAGTTAAGCTATTTGAATACGCATCGTAACCGTGCATGTATAACGCAAGGTTTATCACCACAACAAACAAGACAACGAAAATTGTCGAGCAAATGTATTTGGTTTCGAGTGAGAGCTTTTGAAACATCAATCCACCTTCGGTAACAAGTGAACTGACTTGCGCACTGTACTTAAGGAGGCTCGCATTTCTGGAGTAAGCGCGCTGAATTTCTTGGTGTTCTGAAACTTTTTAAGTGCGAGAGAGCCTTCGTGAGTTGTATCCATATCAAGCAGTATTGACGTGATTTTACGCTGTTGCTCTAGGCTCATGCTTGGAGAAGCGAGAATTAAATCCCTGGGTATTTCAACAGAACGAGAAAAAATCGCTAGTTTGTCTTTCATGTTCTCTGGCAAATCTTTGGGATTGTTCCAGTTGAAGTTACTGAATGCTCCTGCTGCAACTCTCTGTTTATATACCCATACAGATAGGTTGATTTCATTTGACTGAGCGAGTTGCTCATCAAGGAATAAATAACCAATGCTGTCTTTGGCCGGTTTGTCATCAGGAGAGGGAAGGTATTGCAGTTTTTCTCCGTGATTCAGCAATGTAATCGCAGGTAGGTAATAGCTGCTGGTAGACGTGCGCTTTTCGAAAACAAGCGTTTTTCCGCGCAGGTCAGAAAATGACTCAATGCCACTCTCTTTATTAGTAAAGAACACCGTATGATATTTTTGTAGGCCTTTTTTCCATCGTATAGCAAGGATTTGGCTATTAGACTCCTTTTCTAAGGTCATCGCATTAAAGGGGGTCGCCGTTGCAATTTGAACGGTGCCATTTTCAAGCGCAACCGCGAGCTGACGATAATTTTTAAATACCTTTACCGCCCCTTTTGCGTAACCATATTCAGCCATATTTTCAGTTACATACTGAGTAAGGGGCGTCGCTTTTTTGATTTTGCTTTGGGCTTTATTCGACACAATGCCAAACGTGAATGTTTTCTCAATATTATCTTGTGCACTGACGACAAAAGGTGAACTCAGCAAAGTGAGTAATAACAGAGTGCAGGCAGGTTTCATCCGGCTTCAACTTCCTTCTGGTGCATGTCAGTAATATTTAGCATTTATCAATATGCCGAAATCAATCTTAAAAACAGTATGATGTACAAATTTCGTTGTGTGCGCACTTTTTATAATGTGACTTGGTCACTTATTCCGTTCAAATAGTACCGAATTTGACGTTTATGTACAGGATGAATGTATCACCGTGAGTCTGAATTCACTGGATTCTTGGTCAAGCGCTGTATTGGCTGTGAGCTAATGCGCCTTATGTATCGCTATTTTGTACTAAGAAAATTTTTCCAATTGTTTTTGATACTTTTTCTCGAGAGCTTCATTGCCTGCTGCACGTTCAAGTTGAATCATGAGTTGCAAAGAGGGCTTCTTCACGCCATACATTTGATTGAATCTCATTAATCGAATTCTAGCTTCAGTATAATCACCGCTATCAATTTCTATTTTAGCGAGTTGCAAAATCGATTTTGGTCTATGAGGGTCATGCTCGATAGCTCTAGTAAAGTAGTATCTCGCTTTGTCTTTATCTTGTGATTTTAGAGCACAAAAAGCTGCATTCTCATAGCTCGCTGGAATAAGGTAGTAATAAGGCTGCTCAATGGCTCGATTAAACATCTGATCGGCTTTTTCGAAGTCACCTCGCTTGCAAAGAAAAGTACCGTAGTTATTGAGCACATTTCCGTTTTTAGTATGTTGCCGTAGAGAGCGTTTATACATCTGTTCGGCTTTAATATCTTCACCAACCGTTTCGTAGTAGTGAGCCATAGATAATTGCGCGCGATAGTATTGAGGTGCGTGGTTTAAGGCTTGTTGTAAGTTATCATGCGCGCGAATCATGTTACCGCCATCTAAATAACCTAAGCCAAGTGCGATACGTGATTCTGCCATTGCCACAGGATCGGCTTTAACGACAGGGCTTCCATCTTCTTTCACCGTCACGCAACCCACGAGTGCAAACTGAGACAATAATAATAGTGCACCGAGCTTTGCTGTTTTCATTCTTTATCCCTACATCCCTGAATCTTTCTGCATGATATGAATTACTTAGCAAAAGCCTATTGAGGAAAAAACACTATGCGATCAGGTTTGCAAACTGTTATGAAAAAGCCGCCATATGGCGGCTTGGTTCACATATTACATTTCGGTAATGATGAGTGCTTTGTTTGCTTATTTTGAAGCTAATCGTCTTTAGTGAAAGCATCTTCACTGAAATGATCGAGGTCGTACGGTGTTTGCTGATAAACACAGTAGTTCAGCCAGTTTAAAAAGAGGAGGTGTCCATGGCTTCTCCAGCTTGCAATTGGTGGGTTATCTGGGTTGTTGTTTGGGTAATAGTTGACAGGAATAGCGGGCTCCATACCTTCGCTTAAATCTCGGATATATTCATTATGTAAGGTGTGAGAATCATACTCAGGGTGTCCTGTGACAAAGACATTGCGTTTGTCTTTTGTGGTGGCCAAGTACACACCTGCGACATCCGATGTCGCTAAAATGTCTAAGTCAGTATGCTCTTCTAGAAAGTGAGGCGAAAAATCTGCGTAACGCGAGTGAGGAGCCAAAAACGTGTCATCAAATCCGCGTAAGATAGGGTGAAACTGATGATGGATTTGATGATGATAAACACCTGAAAGTTTTTCTTTACGCGTTTTTTTAGGTAGATCGTAGAGTAGCTTTAACCCTGCTTGCGCAGCCCAGCAAACATAAAGAGTAGATGTCACATGATCTTTTGCCCACTCCATGATGGTTTTGAGATGATCCCAATAAATGACATCTTCAAATTGCACCAAACCTAATGGAGCTCCAGTAATGATCATGCCATCGAAGTTTTTATCTCTCACCATTTCAAATTGGCGATAAAACGTGTCTAAATGTTCAGTTGGCGTATTTTTACTCGGGCGGTTATCAATGCGCAGTAATTCGACGTTAACCTGTAGTGGGCTGTTTGAGAGTAGACGCAGAAACTGAGTTTCAGTCTCTATTTTTTTTGGCATCAGATTAAGGATCAGCACTCTTAAAGGACGTATTTCCTGACTCGCTGCACGCGTTTCACTCATCACGAAGATGTTTTCTGTCCTTAATACATCGGTAGCTGGTAATTGATCTGGAATTCTAATTGGCACGACTTTCTCTCCCTAAGTATAGTCAATCTAGACGTCTATACTTCTAAAGCTAACTTAATTAAGTTTAGATGTCGATACGAAATCCGACTTTTCAATCTACTCTTTACATTATGGTAAACCGTACTCGGGGTTGTCACACAATTGTGACTAAAGCAGAGTTTCTGATGAGATAGGTTTGAAACGCAGTGTGTACTATTTGCTGGTAATTATGCGATCACGTTAATATGTGAAGGTG
The DNA here is from genome assembly GCF_033344415.1 of Vibrio sp. 1727. Taxonomy (NCBI): domain Bacteria; kingdom Pseudomonadati; phylum Pseudomonadota; class Gammaproteobacteria; order Vibrionales; family Vibrionaceae; genus Vibrio; species Vibrio sp. 1727. Next base: position 102,384 of record NZ_JAWPOT010000020.1, on the reverse strand, counting down.
ACTTCGTAGTAAGGAAGTCTCAAATTAATGAGCCATACTAAAAACAATCAGCTCACCATTTTGCATTAATGTGCATATTTGGAAACATCGTCAGTGGAGGACATTATGTTCGGTATTTTCAAGAGAAAGACAAAGATTCAGGGCATCGCTCAAGAAGTTCCTTGCGTGCTACTGCATTCGTTTGGTGATAAAGACATTTATACGCCGGAAGAGATTGATCAAGCTCTTCAAAAGCTGGGTTATGATAAGAGCAAGGATATCAGTCATTATCAGTATGCGTATGGAATGTTTGCCGATGAAGCCTCTTACGAGCTCCTAGAACTAACGGATGAGCTAGGTAATTATGGTCATTTCCAACGTGAAGTAGGTAAGATGCTACTCAATACACCTGAGCCGATTGATATGCATATCTACTTTGAAATTTCTCGTCAGCACCAAAACGTCAGCCTTTCACCTGGTCATCAAAAAGTAAGCGAAAGTGATGGTGTGTAAACATCGTTAGTGGTATTCCATCGTGAGATGAGTTGGGTATAATGCGCGGCCTAATTATCCGGACATGTTGTCGGTTACATTTCTGTTGAGCGTTAATGCCTTATGTTCAAAATGCTTGTCTCTATGCCACCAATGTTGGCGCTGTCGATAGCGATTGTATGTGAAGTGATTGCCACTTCTTATATTCCCAAAACAGAGCAATTTACGAAAGTAATGCCGAGCACAGTCGTTTTGATTGGTTACGGCATCGCTTTCTTCTTGCTTTCCGTCACAGTGCAAACAATGCCTGTCGGGGTTGTTTATGCCATATGGAGTGGTGCTGGGATCGTTTTGGTTGCGACGGTTGGTTACTTTGTTTACGGACAGCGTCTAGACTTACCAGCCCTAGTTGGTATTGGGTTTATCATCGCTGGTGTGTTGATCGTAAATTTATTATCCAAAACAGTAGGGTACGAATAACGCCACTCTACTTGTTAAGTGAATAAGAAGCCGCAGCGAGAAATTGCTGCGGCTTTTTAGTGCAAATTCAATCGCTAATGGCGAGTATTGATATGATGTCTTATTGTTGCATTCATCACGGTCGCATTATGTGATTGAAAAACAGGCATTATTTAGCGCATTGAAAATACAAAGTTATGTTTCTTCAAACTTTAGGAAAGGGCAGTAGATAAATCACTCCGATAGATGTTAACGTGGCGACTCATCTTCACTGCTTTTTCATTCCCTACATATTTCTGCAAAGTTCTTATTGTGTAGTGTGTCGAAGAACCATAGAATCCGCGCGCTTTAATTTATGTTATTAGCGTTATCAATGATAAAAGTGCAGTCCATTATCATTGTTTTTATCACTTATAGATGGGCACATCTGACAATACTTACATGAACAAATACAAAAAGCCTGCATTCAAGGCCGAATTTCTTTTGCCTCGTTACTGGGGAACGTTAATTATCATTAGCGTGATGTACTTACTTAGCCTCCTTCCTTTTAAAGTTCAACTAGCTTTGGGACGCAACATTGGTCGTTTAGCTATGCGACTCATGAGAAAACGTCAAGTTACGATCAGACGCAATCTTGAGCTTTGCTTCCCTCATATGGAAAAATGCCAACGCGAAGCAATTCTAAAAGACAACATCGACAATACTGGCATCGCACTTTTTGAGACCGCAATGGCATGGTTTTGGTCAGATAAACGGGTAAACAAACACGTCACGATAAAAGGCATGGAGCATCTAGAGGCTTTAGAGAAGTCAGGCAAAGGTGCATTAATGTTGGCCGTACACTCAATGAATCTAGAGTTAGGTGCTCGAGCTTTTGGCATTAAAAAGTCTGGAACCGGTGTTTATCGCCCAAACAATAATCCGTGCTTTGATTATTTTCAGTATAAGGGACGCTCTCGCTCTAATCGTACACTGATTGATCGTAAAAACGTCAAAGCCATGCTTGAAGCACTTAAAACGGGTGAGCGGGTTTGGTATGCACCGGACCACGATTATGGTAACCGACGCTCGACATTTGCACCGTTATTTGCCGTTAAAAATGCTTGTACTACGACAGGTACAAGTTTGTTGGTTGATTCTACAGATTGCGCCATTGTGCCTTTTACGATGGTAAGAGGAAAAGACGGACACTATACCCTAACCATTAGTGCGCCCGTCGAAGGTTTCCCGAAAGAGGATCATCAACGCGCCGCCGCATTCGTGAATCAAATAGTTGAAACATCAATCATGGCAAGTCCGAGTCAGTATATGTGGCTTCATCGTCGGTTTAAAACTAGACCAGAGGGTGAGGACTGTTTGTACAAGCCTAGGCTCATCCCTAGCTTGGCATAACACATAGAGAGCCTACAAAAAGCCCAAGGAACGTACGAACCTTGGGCTTTTACTTTCTATTCTTTTCGCTTTATAAGTAGCGATCTTTTAGGTGAGCTTGAAAGTGTTTAGCATTCAGTGTTTCACCCGTGGCTTGTTTTACCAACTCATCAGTGGTGAATAAGCTACCTTTACTCCAGATGTTTTCCGAGAGCCAATTGAATATCGGAGCTAAGTCGCCAGAACGAATAACCGCATCTACATCGACGGTTTGTTTCATTGCTGCCATAAATTGTGCAGCGTACATCGCACCGAGCGTGTAGGACGGGAAATAGCCAAAACTTCCATCTGTCCAATGGATATCTTGCATACAGCCATTTTTGAAGTTTCCTTCGGTTGATAGCCCCAAGTACGCTTTCATCTTTTCGTTCCAGAGTTCTGGTACATCTGTATGTTTGATTACGCCGTTCATGAGATCTCGCTCAATTTCATATCGAAGAATAACGTGAGCAGGATATGTGAGTTCGTCAGCATCTACGCGAATAAAGCCTTTTTCTACGCGAGTGTAAATTTTGGCTAAATTGTCTTTTTCGAATTCACTACCAGAAAAATGGTTAGAAGCCAGTCGAGCGAGGTGATCGATAAACGCGCTGCTTCGTCCTATTTGCATTTCAAAGAAGAGTGATTGTGATTCATGAATACCCATAGAGCGAGCTTCTCCCGCGGGTGTTCCTGATAAATCTTTTGGTAGCCCTTGCTCGTATCGAGCATGGCCAGTTTCGTGGACAATCCCCATCAATGATTGGACAAACTCGTTTTCATTATAACGTGTCGTAATACGCACATCTGTCGGTACACCGCCACAAAATGGGTGGGTACTCTCATCAAGTCGACCGTGTTCAAAATCGAATTGAAGCAGTTTCATGACTTCCAAACCGAGCGCTTTTTGCTTTTCCGCAGGGTAGTGTGCAGTTGGCAATAAGATGTTGTCTGATTGTTGTTTTTCAAGCGCTTCATCGATCAAAGTAGGAAGCCAGGTTTTCACGTCAGCAAAAAGAATGTCTAACGACGCAGACGTTGTGCCAGGTTCATAAACATCGAGCATGGCATCATAAGGAGTCGTGCCATTTGCTTCGGCTCTAATTTGCGCTTCTTCCTGCGATAGCTTTACGACTTCAGCCCAGTTCTTTTCAAAACCAGCCCAGTCATTTTCTCCACGTTGCGTACGCCATGCATGTTCACATTTGGAGCCAGCAAGAGATTGAGCTTGAACTAATGATTCTGGTAGTAAGTTAGCTTGCTGCCACCCACGCTTCATTTCTCTTAGGATAGATTTTTCTTTTGTAGACAGCGTCTCTTCTTCTGCCTGAGCGAAAAGCTCTCCCAAGTGCGGTTGAGTCATTAAAGAATGGATATGTACATCGAGCTCTGCCGTGGCATTCGATCGTGCTTCAGCGCCACCAGGTGGCATGACCGCTGCTTGATCCCAATCTATGATGGCAGATAGATGCTCAAAATTTGCCACTTTTTTGGAATGTTCAACGAGTTTTGTAAATGCGTTCATGTGACTACTCTTATTCTTTTGTTCTTTCCCTAAACACCCGATAACGGGTCCTTCATATGGTGTTGCACTAAGCAACCTGCGTTAATTTACTAATAATTAACAATTAACTCCAACCCATTGTCCATAAACTCACCCAGTTGTATAGCTCTCTTAAAAAAGAAGCTTGCGAATCTTGTGGATTGGCGGTATTGATGAAGGATTGACAATTAATTATCACGATAATATGGATATTTTGAATTTCGAGGCATTTATTATTGCCATTACGATTTTAACGTTAACGCCAGGTTTAGATACTGCACTTGTTATCCGTAACACTAGCCGATCGGGCCTAAAAGATGGATGTACAACCAGTCTAGGGATTTGCTTTGGCTTATTCGTACATGCTTTTTTTTCTGCGGTTGGTATCTCGGCGATTCTTGCGCAATCTGCAGAGTTGTTCCAAATCGTAAAAATGATTGGCGCAGCTTATCTTATCTGGCTTGGTTTGAGCAGTTTAAAAGCGCTAATGTCGTCGAAAGATGGATTGACCGTGACCGAGCAGATTCACGAAGTGTTTAATGGTAAGCGCTCTTTTAGAGAGGGCTTTCTTTCTAACGTCTTGAACCCGAAAACGGCGGTCTTCTATTTGGCTTTCTTGCCACAGTTTGTGAATCCAGAAGGTTCACCCTTGCTTCAATCAATGATGATGGCATCTGTACACTTTGCTATTGCGATGGTTTGGCAGTGTGGTTTAGCTGGCGCGCTTAACTCGGCTAAAAATCTACTAAAGAATGCAAGCTTTATGAAGTGGATGGAAGGCGCGACGGGCGCAGTATTAGTCGCACTTGGTGTGAAGTTATTAATTGAAAAACCCGTTTAATGCTTAATATTTATCGATTGTTGATACTACTCGCTGTATTTATTGTGGGGATAGGTGCCGCTGTTGCTTGGCATACGTGGCCACAAGTACAGTTTGCGCAACGCGGCATGATCTGGTCTTGGCACTGGGGCTACTTCGAGCCTTTTGCTAATGGAATACAACAAACGCGAACTCAAGACACTAAACAGTTATTGCTCAGGCGTGTGTATTTGCATGACGCTATTGTCGTTTTTGTTTCGACAACTATGGACAATAAATTTGAGGTCGACGTTGTAAAAGAGCAAACCTGTAAACCTAAAACGACGACTTGGGCTTCGGTCTCTGTCAATCATCAACGTGTCAGGCATGTACCTATGGTGTGCGATGCGTTTGGGCAAGGCTACTTTTATCGCTACATCGGGAAACATCTGGAATCGATTGAGGTTGGTGTCGGCGACTCGTTTGTAACAGAAGCATTTTTAGACTGGCCGCTATCAGAGTTGAAAGCGGATCAATTCAAGCAAAAAATGCGAAGTTTTTTGAAGAACGTGGAGAAAACGTTGAGCATCAATGGTTGAGAGATTAACCATTTAACCGAAGATAAATAAAGCCCGCTAAATAATAGCGGGCTTTATGTTTTTACCATTTCTAATGTGCTTTGCTCTCCGTTACTGGTAGTTTGTGACCGAACAGCTGTCGTTTCACTAAGCTTTCACTGCTTCAACTTCACCTGATTGCGATGTTGAGCTAAAGAACAGTTTGGTTTCTGCCAGTACGACGTGACGCAGTGCGATCAAACCAATCAGGTTAGGAATTGCCATCAGACCGTTTACGATATCAGCCAGTAGCCAAATCATATCGAGGTGAAGGAATGCACCAGATGCCACCAAGCCAACGAAAATCAGTTTGTATGGAAGCACAGCTTTAGTTCCGAACAGGAACACAACGCAACGCTCACCGTAGTAGTTCCAACCAAGAATGGTGGTAAAAGCGAAGAACATCAAACCGATTGAGACGAGCATAGGGCCAAATGTATCTGCATTTAAACCCACCGCAAAAGCATGAGTCGTCATCGCGGCGCCTGCTAGGTCACTTTGCCATGCACCGGTCAGGATTAGAGCAAGGCCTGTCATGGTACAAATAATGATGGTATCGAAAAAGGTACCCGTCATTGAAATTAGGCCTTGTTTAACACAAGAGTCTGTCTTCGCTGCTGCTGCTGCCATAGGCGCGCTACCCAAGCCTGATTCATTTGAGAACACACCGCGAGCGATACCTGATTGGATTGCCAGCATGATGCTTGCACCTAAAAAACCACCAGTCGCTGCTGTTGATGTAAAGGCTGAAACCAGCACTAATTCAACGGCATTGAACAATTGGTCTGCATTCATGATGATCACGCTTAAACACGCCAACACATAAAATACAGCCATGGTAGGAACCACTTTTCCTGCAACGTTAGCAATGGATTTGATGCCACCCAAAGTTACGAAAGCAACCAAAAGAGTTAGTACAAAGGCAGATAGCTCACGGTTAACACCAAGAGATATCTCACTTGCATCCAGAATCGCGTTTACTTGTGGAAACGTACCGATACCAAAACAAGCAACACCCAAAGCAAACACTGCAAACATGATCGCGAGAGCTTTTGAGCCAACACCGTATTGCAAGTAATACATTGGGCCACCAATCATTTGGCCTTTATCATCGACTCTTCGGTACTTAACCGCCAACAAACATTCGGCGTATTTAGTCGCCATTCCGAAAAGGGCAGCGAGCCACATCCAGAATAGAGCGCCTGGTCCACCGAGTTTGATTGCTGTGGCAACACCAACAATGTTACCAGTACCAATTGTTGCTGAGAGCGCAGTACAAAGAGCTGCAAAGCTAGAAACGTCACCTTGAGTATTAGATGACTTATCTTTACTGAATACCATCGCTAGCGCTGTTGGGAGGTGTTTAAACTGGATCAAGCCAAGGCTAAAAGTGAAGTAAACACCTGTACCTACTAGCAAAATAAGCAGCGGTGGACCCCAGACAAAATTATCGATGGTTTGTAGTAAAGATTGTAGGTTGTTCATGATTTCCCCTTAATAAAACAACTAATAAGGAGAAGAGGGAAAGGACGAGATCAACGATCTCTAAAAGAACTAAGCTATTGGTTGTAGGCGGGAAGGCCAAGCCAAAATAGTTAGGTTGTAACTTTCCACTCCTCTGTCCTTTTGCCTGAGAGTTTCACCTTGCGTGAGTGCAAGACTTGCTCCTTCGGCGACCGATTTAACGGTTCTCTCCAGAGGTTCCTCCAACTACAGTCCCCGCTACCTAGGTAGCACCTGAAATAGTTAATTCTTCGGCAGGTTATGCTAATCAAAAATTAAATTTTGATTAATAACCACTCTCCTGCAGTCTTCATCGGAACAATTACCTTTGATTTATATAAAGTTTCTTGGATGTTACCAAAATGTTATATAATTCTCGGATGATCAGATAGTTAGCCTTTAGCTAACAGCGCGTAATTTACCAATTATGATATATAGGTCAAGTGTTTTTTCACGGTATTTATCCCTATGTACCCCAAAATGTACCCCAATCTGTACCCCAGTTGGTTGCGTTAAAAGCATAAAAAGCCCCATTGAATAGGTGGGGCAATATCATAATTTTTAGTTCACACTAGGACTAAGATTTTGGTAGAAACTAACCATACGGGCACTCTTCGAAGAACAAAGAAAATTTGCACTATAGGCTATCCAAGCTGATAGAAGCAGAGCATGACAGTGTATTGGTATCCAAGGTTTCAGGTCATCGTGATCACCGCGTCTTGAGTAGGTACGTGAAGTTGGATGCTGAAGCTTTGGCGGCAAGGCTTTTTGATTAGGGTGGCAAACAACATTAGGGAAAGTTTCTGAGTTCAAAAATCAGATAAATTTTTGATGCCGATATATTGATGTGGGGGAGGGGGTGCAACGTTTTGGTCCATCCCCCCCTAACTGAATTGATGCTGTATCCGGCAAGTGCCCCTTAGAATAAATGAAGCTGTTCATAGCTGCTGTTTACATATGTGGTTTTTTCTTTATTTTTAAGTGTTACTTTACCCTGAATTGCATTCTCTATTATCCCCGTGACATTGAGAACGGTATCGATTGATATTTTAGGAATTACACCATTATCTTTAGTGTACCCAGATAAATATTCTTCAGAATTACTTCTGACACCGAACCTTTTACAAATAATGTATGAGATAGACTCAGCTTCAAACTCTTGTTCTGTTAGTGTGAGGTGTTGTCTCTCTCTCCAACTCTCTGTTTCTCTGTGAACTCCAAGATGCCCACAAAGGAGATGAGCTATCTCGTGAACTAGAGTTGCGAATTTGACTTGCGGGGTGTGGTTTGAGTTGATTTCGAGAATATAGGATCTGAATTTGTTATAGCCATAATCTGTTCGAATAGAGCCTGCACTACTATTAATTTGGGGTTTTTCTACAACTTTTACCCTAAGTCTATCACACAGTTTCGCTAACATGTTTAGAGCTCGAATTGGGAGTTCACCTTTAGCCCAAAAAGGATCGAAAACTCTTTTTGGCAGTTGCTCACCTTCAGTATCATTAACATCAAATACAAACATGACAGGGTGAAATGGTGCAAGGATGATAAGTGGTCTTGCTTCTGGCTTAACGGTTCTATTGTGCTTTTTTAACCAGTCAGTTTTAGAAGCTACGTATGTTACGTTAGGATCTTGTGCGTAAATAAGCGCTATGTTGTAAGCCGAGTAATTTTTAATCTTAGCGACGAACTTGATGAATCGAAAATAGTCACTGCTGCCTCGGTAGTTTCGTGTTAAATCAATTAATTCATCAAATGTGCTTTTATGCTCTAGTTTTGTCTCTTTCATTTTGATGGTTTATCCAGCTAATATTGGTAGCCCATCTCGTTACCTAGATGTATCGGAGTGATAAGACATGGGTTTATCTTCATAATTAGGGCGGGCAAAGATAACTTTTTATGCAATGCTATCTTCGATATTCCGTTACAACAATGGTTTAATTGAATCTTTGGTCTGTATGTTCTTCTGTATTCCGATCATAGTATAGGAATGTACTTGTGAAGAACTTTTTCTTCGCTAGTAGCGTTTTGATTTGGATATGAAAATTTATATGATGTTGACTAGTGCTTAATGACAGTACACAGAGGGTGAAATGGGGTTATTCAGTGTACTTAAAAGTACATCTAAGACGCTTAAGCTAGGTGTACAAGGCTTGAACAGCGGACTCGAAGAAGTGAATAAGGGGTTAGAGTACGTTAACCAAGAGCTTAGTGCGTGGAACGAAGAACAGCAAGAAAAGCAGCCGCTAAAAGATGCTTTGCACACCGTGACCATGCTTGAAATCCGTTTAAATAGTTTTGTGAGAAGAACACTAAGCACTTTTCCTTACACCTCGAGTTGTCTTAAAGAAAGTCTGAACGCTATTTCTCTTGCGAAGCAATTTTTGCGATTTGGTATCGAAAACCCTGAGCACAGAAAAAGTGTTTTAGATGCGGTAAGACAATTATCTCAAGTATTTGAATTACGTTATGGCGAAGTAGAAGCCTTGCTTGATGAATTCAGCAGTGACCTGAAATCTAATCCGAATAAACTTGAAGCGGAAGCCAAAGAAGTTATTGAGTCTGGTATTTGGGGGGAAGCCTTAGAAAGCTTCAATGATACCATCGACAAACTCAACTCAGCATTACCGGTTGAATTCGTGAAACTTAATTACCTGAATGAGAATAACAATAGAATAATGAATAGTTGGGATACATGGAAACATAAATACAAAAAGCAGATTGAACATGTCGCAGGGTATGAAGAAGCATTTGTCGATAAAGTTCTTTCTCAAATTTCAGAAATTGAACCAGTAGATGTTGTCCCTCAATATCACTTTATCGATGATAATGGTGGTAACCGTTATATTGACTTTATGATAATTAATGAACGTAAAGGCTACTATTTGCCCATCGAGCTTGATGGAACGTATAAGGACACAAATCATCAGCGTTGGAAAGATTTTTTGATTCGTCAAAACTCACTGATTACTAAATTCGGTATAGTCCTTCGATTTAGTAATAATCAGTTGATGAGGGAGCATTCGAAGATAATCAAAAAAATTCGCCATACACTACATACTCAATCGACCAATAAGATAACTGAAGAGAGTAAGGATAAGGAACGAGAGCGTTTGAGGGGGTGGTACGACAAAAAACTTAATGAGTTGGAACAATCAAACCATAATCATGAGGCTATTTCTGCTGAAATTTGCGAACTAAGAGCTTTAGTTGAAGAGATCAAATCGACTCCAAAAACAGAGTACGGCAAAGAATTGGTGGATAATAACGGAGGTAGTAAGCCTAAATCGGGATTTTGGTTGGGTGTTAGTACAGCATTAGCCATAGGCTTGTTTAGTATGCTTGTTCTTTTGTCGAGGTCTGATGTCTCATTTATGAGACCTGTAAAGCCTGCCGACTTAAATTCAATTGAAACAAAAGAAGAGCTTACCAATACACAAAGTATCGAAGGTGTAGGGGAGAAGCCAAATCCCAATGGCTCAAGAAGTATTGATGACTGGGTGGAAGTGTCTGCTGATGAACTAGCGTTGTCTCATAGTATCGAAGTTCATGACAGTAACTCTATTGCACCTGACCAAACTATGAGTTTACTTGGTACTTACCAGGTTGTGTGTGGAATCGTTCGTGAAGTTAAGGCTTTTTCCAAAGGTACTTATCTTAATTTCGATTACCGATACTCTAACACTGAATTTAGAATAGTGGTTTGGGACTCGGATGTAGAAAAAGTATTGGGGTACGGGGAAAACTTTCAGCACTTTATAAATCGAGAACTCTGCGTTTCTGGAGAAATCACTTCTTTTGGAGGGCAGCCTCAAATTATCGTTAAATACTCTGATCAACTAGAGAGGAAGTAAATGAAGAAGTTAACACTATTATTTGGCTCTTTATTCGTTGTCTTGGCAACACTATCAAATCAAGTTACAGCGAAAGAACAAAGAATTGAAGCTTATCGTGCCGCTTTCCATGTCGGTGAAACTGTTATGGCTTGTGGCGTGGTTGCGCAGGTACACAAAGGTAAGAAAGCAACTTACCTAAACTTGGATAAGCCATACCCAAACCAATCGTTAGCTGTCTTGATTTGGGATGACAAGCTAGATGGTTTTGAAAATAGGTTTGGTTACCTTAGAAACTTTTCTAATCAAAAAGTTTGTGCTCGAGGGAAGATTACTGAGTACAAAGATAGTTTACAAATCCAAGTTTCTAACCCACAGTTTCTTCGCTTGATGAAGTAAAGTTTCCTTCAGACAAAGCCAATCCCTACAGTTGGAGTTTCACTTTTTAGTGTTGGATTTCTAGCTTTGTAAATACGCGTGAATATTAAATTACGTTCTGATTTCGTAGGCTTTTTTCAGAATATATAGATTTGGGGGAAGGATCCTTTGGTCCACCCCCTCCTGATTATTTATAGCCCTTCTCTTCTCAAGATTTCTTTTATGTTTTTCGACATCTCTAGCTGGCGAGCATGATATCGTTCAAACCGTTCTGTCTTGACTTGCATGTTCGCTTCTCTCCGTTGCTCTAATGTTTTATAGAAGTGTTCGACCGCTGAGGATAACTGTTGCTTTGATGCTGCTATTTCGATTTTAAATTGCTCGCTGTCCATATGGACTTCATGATGTGATGTCGTCTCTGCACCTATTGCGAACGGTGTGAATGGTATTGTCATAATCAAAATCGAAGATAGTGTTTTTCGCTTGGAATATTCCATAAGAAGCCTCCTAAAACGAGAAAACCCCGCCGGAGCGAGGTTTGTGGGTACGTGGAAAGTGTATGGAATCTTGCGAGGAATCGTTACTTTCCACAATAGAAATTATCGCGCAATCCAATAGGAAGTCCATCGGTGTATAAAGTGATTTAGGGTGTGGTCACAACAAAAGTGTTGAAAATGACGCTTTCGTTCTGATTTTAAAATGCACTCATTTATGCAGGGTTTATGCACTTATTATTCAGTCATATTTGGCGAGTAAACGTTGGAAAATCGACGTTTCGTAGGACATTTTAAAATGGGCGGACTCGTTTGGTGCAGATTAGGGTTATTATGTTAAATTTGGTGCTTTTTTAAACAATTTTCGGGAGCGGGGAAGCATCCTCCGATTCTTTCGCAATATCTGCAGAGATAAAGGCAAGCGGGTTTGAACGATCGCCTGAAAGTTCGACCTGGTGGCTTGGGTTCCAGTTGCCACGGCTCCGACATTTAAGCCAAAACTCCATCGCTCGAACATCGGGTGGTAACTCTTCCTGGTACTCGACTACCTGACCAGAGCTTAGTACTTTCTGCTTTGTTACAGTCGCCCCCATAGCACGGTTAAATAGGCTGTACGCCACTTCGGCGTCCGCAGCGAGTTTCCCACGTTTTCTTGCTTCAGCGAACTCTGGATACAGACTTACCCAATGAAAGATTGTGTCTCTGTGTACATCAAAGAATTCTGCTAAATCCTGATCGCGAGCCCCCATCAAACAGAGCTTGTATACCTGCACGGCATATTCTGGTTGGTATTTGTTATTGTTCTGGTTTCCCGTGGGTGCAGCCATAATAATGTCGCCTCCTACATTAGACACTTCTAATTTTACCATCTTTTATTAGTAATTTCTAATGCATGTCGGAGTTAACCTAAAAATTGGTAATATTGGATTAATTTAAGAGGGAGCGGCTTTTTGAATCGTTGTATAAACGGAGTTGTCTAGAAACGTGCCCGCACGATCACATGCCCGCACGATCACCGCTAGCACGTTTATGCCCCAAAGTGCGTCACGCCTCGAAATACTAATTCAGATAATCAGTAACTTTAGACATACAAAAAGCAAGGAGTTGAACTGTGTCCTTGTTGCTGGAAACAGAGAGTTAAGAGTGTGTTCTAGAACTCTCGTACAAAATCTACCTATATGATACGTTATACATAACTTGTGAACTTGGAAGTATAAAATGGCGATTTTAGATGCTGATAGCAGAACTGTGTTGCATGGGAAATTGAAGTTTGAAAAGGTTTTTAGAACAAGATCTATGCAAGGAGAAGAAGCAAATCTTCCGATAATTTCAGTGTCTACTATGATGGCCAGGCTGAAAACTCTTGAGGACTTTGGTGTTGAAAGGGACAAAGGCAAAGTCATTATTAGATTACAGGATGTTCAAACATCCGAATGTGGTAATTACGTTGCCGTTCTGCTCAATGTCATTAACAAAAATGGTGCTGCCACTATCGTTAGAGATACTCAAACTAACGACAAAAACGAGCTAGTATTAGCAAACCCAAATCAAGGATACGAAGCATCTTGTCATGTTGTTATTAACTTGAACCAAGATAGAGTTGGAACCTATTCCACTGTTTTTGAAGTTGTACCAAAATTGGGTCACGCTCGATTAGTTGGCGTTTTAAACAAAGCACTCGCAAAAGTGTCAGATCTGGCAGAAGATCTATATCGAGTTGATAAAGAATGTCAGCCAGTGACAGAGGATACCAAGAAAAAAGACACCTGCTCATTCAAACATCACTGTACGCTTACATTAGACCCTGACGAAAGTTTCATGCAGGTACTAAGAGATGGACATGTTTCGAACATTAAGCTGATCAAGTACGCAACCGATAGGATCCAATTGCCTGATAGACAAGAGGCTATCTATACTAAAAAACATATATTAGAGGTTGAACCAAGCGTTGAACGTAGAAATCATTTAGAAATCTTTCGGGGAATAGCGCAGACTGATTTGGGTGAAGAGTATGATCAAATTTCATTCTCTTTTAAACTGGACTCGGGGCAAAGAACTGCTACGTTTGACCTTCAAGATATTCGAGTTGAGGGGTTAGAGAAAGCTCTGGTGAGAAAAAGTTTGTTAGAGAATTTCAATGTATCTTTGAAGGATTCCTATGATGAGGTACATGATGAAATTTTCGATAAAATCATTGAGGCTGAAACAGCATGATGTTATTTGAACAAGTCAGTAGACCTTTTGGATTTCTCTTTATAAGAGGTATTAAAGGAAAGTATTTGTATGACTGGATTTTACCAGTTCTGCTGACTGTTCTAACGATTATCTTAATTTGTAGTTCAGATATTGCTACCTATTCGAACATTAATGATTCTGTTATCAACGGGATTGTTGGGTTTATCTCAACTCTACCTGGTTTTTACATCGCTGCTTTAGCTGCAGTAGTAGCCTTTCAAAACAATCTATTGGATGAGGGGCTTGATGGTACTTTTGGTAAACGTCCATACGTTAATGTCAATATCATCAACGAGAATAGAGAATAAGGAACTAAAAAACAGTATCTTACGAGAAGGCATTTTTTAAGTTCAATGTTTGCTTTCTTAACTGCTGAAAGCATTGTAATCACGATGTTGAATAAGTTATCCCCACTGTTTGAGCAGCACAATAGTGTTATGGCTATTTATGTAGTAGTCATGCTTTTTAGTCTGTGGCAACTTATTGTCGTGACATTGTGTGGGCTATATTACTTAGGCGAGCGTTTGCACGTGAAGTAATATTGATGCATTCCAGTGTCTTTTCATTTCACTGTAGCAATTCAACCATACATAAGGTCAAGTCTTGCCTTTTGCTAGCTGCAGTTTGTCATACTTTCCCTAATCAAAACCACCCAAGCTAAAGCCAATATTCTAGCTCGCTTCTGTCTATCTTCGTTTCAGCCTGACCTGGCTGAAACGTTTTTGCCCCATTATGAGTTGCGATTGTGTAAGAGCACATTTGTAAACTTTACTGATCACCTATCCAAACTAATCTATTCACATCGATTTCGATACCATAGTTCATTACCAATGGACTGTGATCCATCACATAACTCAAATTTAACTTTGGGTGATATAATGCCGAAACGGATTACGGCAAACGCACCTTTGCGCCAAAGTTTGGCTCGGAGCACTCGTTCTATCGACATTCTGGCTAATGTAAAGAGAGCCACTGTATTATGATACCGAAAGACGAAATTGAATACGTACTGTCTGAAGCATCTAAGTTGGATATGACTAGTGCTATTAACTACCTACAGAGTAAACTTTATTTAAATAGTGGAATGTCGTGGGAGCACTTTGATGCCTTGTTGGTTGAGTACCAGAGAGATCGGAACACTATTACTGCCAATTACATTCTTACATACGCTTTAGTTTGCCCTAAAAATGATAGAGGAAACACCGCCAATGAAAATAGCATTGTTGACGTTAATGGCTATGGTAAGTTTTGGGACTAACGCAGCTATTCATTGCAAGACAAGTGATGACTTCAAATGGAACATACAGGTCTCTATTGGAGAAAGTGAGGTTGATTATCGTGTGTCAGGTAAATCTTTTCATTCTCCAATAATTAAAAACTCTGATGGTTCTTACAATTTATTTGATAATGTGAAAGGCAGTGAGGTTTTCCTAAGGCACTTAATTGTTAACGGTAGTGAAGGGAAAATGTTTGGAACTTACGTTGATCTAAAAAAGTCTGAAGTAATACACAAAAGTGTTGTGCCATTAACATGTGTTGAAATAAAACAATATTAAAGTGTTTGATTCATAGAGGTCGTTTCACTTCACTTTTTGAAGAGCAAGTTTATAGTGGTGCTCTTGGCTCTTCTATTCTTCGAACTGATAGCGCTTTTGAATGTCCTCAGAAGAAGGTGAAGTCGTTCGGACCATTCTTTAAGATATTTTTCTAATATCAATCAACAGATTTAGACCAAATTTCTAACTCATAAATGTCCAACGGCTTGCTGACGGGGTAGATCACACTGACGGGGTAGATCATCGTAACGCAGAACTGCCCCTTTCTGTGTTTCAATGGATTTGTAGCTCACCATACCAATCACGAATTGACTAACTTTTCCTAATAGCTGTAAGGTAGCTACGTGATCGATAATCAGTTGAAAGGGCAGCCAAATCTATGCAGTGCAGTAACAGCGTTTGTTTGTTTTTTGAAAATAATAAAGAGCAGTGCTTCGAAATATTGCAAAATCGTTTGTTAAATGAAGCTGCACTAATAAGGTTTTCAAAATCGCGTGGATTTTATGTATCAGGGGGAGTAAAAAGTGACCCAAGCAAGTATATAAAAAGAGGATGGTTTAATTCGGACAATTTTGATACTGGTTCGACAGAGCTATTCCATCCTTTTAGATTTTATCCACTTCATATCGGGGGAGAGCTTTGTAAGCTAAACATTACCCCTACATCTTCTTTAGAGCGTGATTCCTTCAATGAGTTTTTACTAAAGATTAGTGAGCTATTACCATCTCTGGAGTCAATAAGTAAAAGGGTCGAAACCGCAAATGTAGTCGCAACTTTGGCAATTCTATTAGAACCAATATATTGGCCAATAATTACCTCAAAGACTTCTTATCCAGTAGTAATTTCTTTTGAAGAGTATGAGGAAAAATTAATCAATTATAGAGAGAAAGTACTGTCTCTAGTTAGAAACCTAGATCCTACTGAGTGGTACAAGCATCATGAGAACTTGCGTTTTCAAGCCGCTCAAATGGATGATAATAGTGACCTGTATATTCTTCTACGCCTCTCTCCTTGGGTAAAAATAGAACGCACGACAGGTCAAATCGGTGGTGCACTTTGGATTAGATTGATTGCAGAAGTATTACGAAGAGCTTTCAGAGATGTTCATGATGTGAATTGGCCAGAAGAAGATCAAGCTTTTGGTCAATGGTACCCGGGAGCAAGGGAAAGAATTTTTGGTACAGAGTTCCCTACTGACAACACCGTAATAGCTAAACCACACTTGGCATTCGAATTTGGATTGCACACTGGAAGTACTATTCGATGGTATCTAGAAGGAGAGACTGAATATTACGCTGCTTTACATAGTTTGCCACGAGCAGCCTCTGGAGGGGTGGAGCTTATCAATCTAAAAGGTGCAATCGGTAATGAAAAAGCAAGTACACCGTTGAGGCTCGCTGACAACTTAGTTAAAGACAAAGAATTACGCAGATTTAGTTTTATATCTTTTGATGGTGATGTCCCAGCGAATGTGAGAGCTATTAAAAGACAAATAGATAACGGAAATGTTGTTGGGTATATAAACCACAATAACCCTGACTTTGAGTTTGCAAATTTTACATTATGTGAATTGATTGAAGTGGCCGCCAACCTTGATGAGGAACAAGGAGTTGACGCTCAAGCTATCAGAAATAGTAGCTGGGCTAATGTAGACAGCGGTAAAGCATTTGAAGAGCGTTACCGTAGCCTATCAAAAATCGGTCAAGGTGGCTTAAAGGGTGAAAGATGGGGAACAGCACTAGCCCAGTACGCTTTGAACAATCCACTAATACACGGTAGCGAGCAAAAGCGTCCTTTTTTTGAAACATTAAACTATGCGTTACTATCACGAAGAGTGAAGTATGAATATCAACGAGATAATTTCCGAATAAACTCAACGACATTTCAAATTGAAACACTCGTACCTCAGCCTCGCTAAAGAGTTCAAGATCGTGTTGCCATACCTCTATTAATACATAATTGGCTAATTTAGCAAAGTTACTGACTCACATTTTGTCCAGAACTTTCACAGTTGGCACTTCGTAACTCAGAAGTACCCCGTTTTGCATTTCAGAAAGAAAATCACATCAGTCTTATCTCAAGAGTTTTCGATAGATTTCCTAATGCAAATCGGGATGTGTGTGAAGTCCCCCATCTTGTCGTGTTTTTTCGTTAATAATT
Organism: Vibrio sp. 1727; assembly: GCF_033344415.1. Lineage (NCBI taxonomy): Bacteria > Pseudomonadati > Pseudomonadota > Gammaproteobacteria > Vibrionales > Vibrionaceae > Vibrio > Vibrio sp. 1727. The sequence goes on along the minus strand of NZ_JAWPOT010000020.1, from coordinate 84,926 downwards.
TTGCGGTGTATGATGTTACTCTATTAAAAACATGAGATTACGCTGAATCCTAGTGTTTGGCAGATGTATAAAAAATCCCTAAGTGGGGGTGTTCAATTACCCTACTTTGGCATCTAATAGAATGTTATGTGTAAGGAGTAGTCATGAGTTTTAAATCATGGCATAGCTATATGCAATTTAGCCATGCGGTAAAAAATAAGTCACGCTATGTTCTTGATCGAGAGTCACAAGATTTTTTAAAGGAAATTGAAAACACGTGCGCTAGTCGTGTTGAAATTATTGCTCCTAATTCATTGATGTGGAGGGCGCAGCTAGGACATGATGAAAGACCATATTATCAAGACGAAATACACATCGATGACTTTCCTGTACCTTATTCTGCTAACAGAATGAGACCTCTATCTAATGGTGCATCTGAAGGACGAGCAAATCCAAAAGGTATTCCTTGTTTGTATGTCGCCTCCACGAAAGAAACTGCTATGTCTGAGATCAGACCTTGGTTAGGATCAATCATTTCTGTCGCGAAGTTTTCAAACCCTAAGGAACTGCGAGTAATCGACTTTTCCAAATACCATGGTGAACGTTTTCCTTTTTACATTGAAGAGCCAGATGATGGCAAAAAGCAACAGGCGGTTTGGTGGCATATTGACAATGCATTTTCTGAACCCGTGACAAATAGCGATTCCAAGTCCGACTATGCGCCAACGCAGATAATTGCAGAGTTGATTAAGTCACTTGGTTACGATGGCATCGCTTTCAAAAGCTCACTTGGCAATGGGCTTAACTTAGCCCTGTTTGACTTGGATAGTGCTCATTTTCAGTCGTGTTCGTTAAGCAAGGCTGACAAGGTCGAATTTGCTTTTTGTGGAGTTTCAACTCCTTTTTCTAACGAGTAAATTACACATAACAAGCGAATGAACGAGGGACGTTTACTCGTGGCGCATTTTTCATAGAAGCGCGGTGATTCAGGCGTTTCAATCAGTTTGGGTTAGTAAACGCCCGTTATTCGAACGTTATGCATAGGAGAAAAAATGGAAGCTTCAACAACTATTAGAAAGATGATGGCTGGCAACAAAATTGTCGTGCCTGCATATCAGCGTGCATATTCGTGGGATACTCCGATAGAGAAATCAGACAGAAACAGGCAAACAGACGTATTCGTGTCGGATTTAGAAGAATACAGCAGAAGTAATGCAATTAGTCCTTATTACTTTGGTCACTTCCTTTTTGAGGAAAAAACACAATATTTCAATGTAATAGACGGCCAGCAACGCTTAACAACCATTGTCATTTTCTTATCCGCTCTGTTTGCGAAGCTGAAATCCATAAGGGCTTTATCTGAGGAAGAAGAAGATTGCTATGAAGACATGGTGAAGAGGCGAAGCGCAATACGCTTTTCGACTGTTGACTACGATAATCAAGTATTCATTGACTATGTAATAGATCAAAACAAGTCTGACCATAATGGCCTTGAAACGGAATCGTCACGCCGAATTGTCAGAGCATTCGACTTTTTCAAGAAACATCTTTCTGACAAGTCAGAAGGGTATTTGACAAAAATGTTGTCGATTGTCGGTGGTGCAACCTGTACCACGCACCCGGTTCAAAATGAATCGGAGGCGATACAGATGTTTATCTTTCAAAACAGTCGTGGAAAACGACCGTCAAATCTTGAAATAGTCAAAGCTCAGTTCATGCATCAAGTTCATCTGCATGGGAACGGTAAAGACGAAGTGGAGTCGTTAATTGAGGAAATCAAAGGGCGCTTTGAAAAAATCTACAAATCAATCTCCTCGATCGAATACAGGATTAATGAAGATGATGTCTTGCTCTATACCTTGCGGGTTTACTTTAACTCGCTCTGGGAAACAAACTCTTTAGACAAAATCAACAAGATGTTGGCTATTGAAAATCCACTTGATTTCATCAAGTCGTTCTCAAGGTCGCTCTCGACGAGCTTTGAGCATCTATCAAAGTTTTTTGGAAAACATGAGAGAGAAAGTTTTGGGATTCATTCTCTCATATCACTAGGCGGAATAGCTGTTGCGCTTCCATTTGTAATCAAGGCATACAGATATGGCTTGCCTCTTGATGAAATTGGAAAACTTTGCTCGTCTTTAGAGTCTTTGGTACTTAGGCATCGTCTGATAGGGACGCGGGCTGATATTACTTCAAGAATTAATGATGTGTTTGAGGAATTCACCGAAAACAAAAAAGATATTTCGCCAATAATTGAACGTATTAAATGGATGAAAGCCACAACGGACTGGTGGTGGGCTTATTGGAACGATGAAAGATTGAACGAGTCCCTACAGGGAGGTATCAACCATTCGGTTGGAAAATACCTGCTCTGGAAATATGAAATTCATTTGGAGCAACAAGGTAAAGCAGGTTATTCACAGACTCGGTTCGATAGAATCATCAGTCCAGAACTAGAACATATTGCACCTACAACTGAGCCCGAAAGCAAGCCTCATGGCTATGACAATTATGACGAAGAGTTCAGGAATCAATTTTTGAACTGTCTGGGAAATTATTTGTTGTTGTCAAAGTCGCATAATTGCGCTGTTGGCAATATTCCCCTCACCGAAAAACTGGAAACATATACTCACAATGAACAGCAGCGTGAAGTAAAGGGACTTGTTCCTAATAACGGAATTTGGAGCAGAGAAATAATTCAAAAGCGAAAAGATAAGATCATTAATGTAATTATGAGCAACTGCTAAAAGGGCATAACAATCACCAGCAGCAAAAAGCGCCGCTCGTTCCCACTCTGCTTTTTGCTGCTGGTGATTTTCGGCGTTACGCCATAGAAATTTTTATCCGAAACTCATCTGATACAGTCGACAACCTAACACGTTTATGTCCAGAAGAATCTCCGTGTGTACTCTAACTGGCAAGCTTTTCCAGAGTAGTGCTGGGTGAAATTATAATCAGTGCGCTCTTCTAAAATTGTCACCCCCTAAAATTATTCCAATATTACCCATATTAAAAAGCCCTCCGTAGAGGGCTAGGTTATAGGGGATTATGCACCGCAGTAATCAGGGTGTTTGTAATACAAGATTGTCGGGCGCCCTTGCTTACTTTTATTTTGGATACGTAAGAGATACCCCTTCTCACACAAATTTTCGAGTACAATATCACGGTTGTCTTTGCCAAAAGCAGACCATTTTTTATCACTCACATCACTGAGAGTAAAAGGATTTGGCAAACCATCTAGCTTTTTCAAAAACAGCTTTGACAGGTCATGAAGTACCGTTTTTTCACAAGAGCTGAAAATGCGGTATTGGTGTGTTTCCAGAAACGCCACAAAATGAATTGCCATACTAAGTGTCGATTCAAGTATCGGGTCGGAACTTGAATTCCCCTCAAAGATATGGAAAACCAACGCTAATCGTGCACACAAGCCGATATGTTTACCAAGAACCGGCTGCATATCTTTATCGACAGAGTTGATTTTATTGTGCTGCTCTTGAACCCAGTTAGCCCAAGCTTGCTGTGCAATAGGGTGAAAACTAACAACACGTGACTTCCCTTTTTCATTGAAGCCGATAGTACCTGCGCGTACGAATGCATTATTCACACGTTCCACAAGCTGTTTTTCGGCTGAAAACATCGGCTGGTCAATGTATTTACCTTCAGGGATATCTGGCATCACCAACAATTGCATACGCTCCAAGAGACCGTCATTGTCCGCGTTATACTTTCGAGCGTGCAGAAATGGCATTAGTTTGTCCGGCTGAATCCCCCCGCACATCCAAATAGCAAGACGTGGAATAAGTGTCTGCTCGCGGCTAATGCGTTCAGTAATAAACTCGTTATTACCGTTGTACGCCTCAAGATAGAATGAACGGACAGGTGAACGCTCGTCTTTGAAATCAACGAGAAGACCTGATAGTTCATCTCGTAAGATCAAGACTCCATCTTTGGTTCCACTGAGACGAACCCCGATGGCTTCAATGGTAGCATCGTTAATCATAACTTTACGTTCTACTGGCTTGACTATTTTTGATCGCAGTTCTTCGCTTTCCGTTAGTTTCTGATTCGCCAACTCTTCGTCACCAATTTCAAATGCGTCGTTTGCTTCTTCCTCAAGAGCTTTGACTTTTTTCTCGATAAGCTTAGCTTTCACTTTAGCTTTCTTGACCGCATCCAAAAACTCTTTCGTCAAGTGTGCTTGGACCTTTTTGACTGGTTTAGTTCCGACAGACAAACATGGTGACTTTTTAGCAGATGGTGGGGCAATTAGTCCCCCCCAAAGCACTGGTGTTTCTTTCCAGTCAGGGTCAGCGGCTTTAGGTTTGATTACATGTGAAGTACCTAATACTGCAGCATATGAAATCAACGCCGGAATCGCGATAAACTCAGCAGAAGCATTATCTAACGCATGTGCTTTCATCACAGCATAGCCGTACAAGTCCTGCGGCAACATATCTGAAGTAAGAGACATAACTGGAGATAATGGCTCTTCTAGTTGTTGCGGCTCTGCCCAAACGGAGCTTATTTGATGTTCGGTAACCCAATCAGATCCCAATGAATTGTCATTTGCTTGTTTAATTGGTTTCTGCAAACCAGCCTGCAAACCACTGGATACTGTGGCATTGATTTCTGTGATTGGTAAACCAATCTGAGTCGCGGCATTCGTCAGCATTGTGTGGGCTTCTTGGTAAGAAATAATTCCTCCACCGACAAACTGACCAATCTTAAAGGCTTGACGATTCAGTTCATTGTTACGCGAACCTTGGCTCGTCATAACCAGATTGCTGACACACCGTGAAATTGCTTCATTGAAAAACGATGCAGTATAGTTGTTCATTTGGACAGTCTGTTCCAAAGGCTTTACCGTTGCTGGCAATTCGTTAGATACAATTTCACTTTTAGCCATTAGCTTTTGGCAGACAGCGCTGTCTAGCATTGCAGCATGTTCCAATGCGATATTGTTTGTATGCACGTAAGGCTGTAACGTTCCAGATTGCTTGCTGGTTGCTTGAGAAGGTGCAAGTATTAAAAGACCGCCGTCAGCACGGATATCCACACAATACTCTTTATCATTCAGTAAATCGGTCGCGTTTTTTACCACAACCCCTTTTGCTGCGCGGAATACGTAGTGAATACCTCCGCTAGGAGTGGTTTGGATGTATGCTTCAGACCATGGAATATTTCCAAATCGCGAATCGATCAATGTCTTGGCAGTTTCAATAGAATCGTGACCGCCATAGATATCGAAGTCAAAGCAGACAAAATTGTGATGAAGCGTATTGCCAGTTAAAAGCGCAATATTTGAGCCCGCAAAATCAACACGGTAAGACATTGGCTCTTGATTGCGCAGTTCCTTCCACTTGATTAAGGGACGCTTTTCACCCATAGGCACAGGAATAAGTGGTAAACCGCCGTTACCCATTTTGATTACTTTTAAATTAATATTTTGCATATGGTTACTTCTCCAATTGAACTGTGTTTAGGATAAGATTTGCACCGTAGTTACTTTCGATGCGGCGGATGCTTTTAATTGCGTTTTCTTTACGTTTGATAACTACACATTCGATGTTTTGAGTGCGAAACAAGAATGGGTTCTTCTTATGCTTAACAAGGTCAGCAGGCTTAACCCCCCATTTTGTTTTTTGGGCAGGCTTGCCTTTGATGCACTGAACCGGAATGCCGCGTTCGCGCAAACCTTGGATGAGATGAGTTACATCTACGCAGTGATCTGTTAACACCATGATTTCTTGACGGGTTAACCAAAAACCCTGAAGAAATTTGGCTTCAATGATTGATAACGCGGTATAACGATTCATCATGAATTTCCTTTCATTAATCAGGCAAAATCGCCTAGGAACGATTCTTCATAAACGGGGGTGGGAAGGCACCGCAAAAAGAATGGAAATTTTCGCAACGCTAAAGTGCGGGCTTCGCAGAATTTAACAGATAATTAACAGTTGATATTGCCGGTAGGCTGATAACAAAAAAAGCACCTTTTAGGTGCTTTGAAGTTGATGTTAGGATGAGATGTCTAGCGATTTTGTTTTTGAATTATTTTAGCTGTGGCGAATATGTCCTGGTAAGTTCTCTTTGAAGGGCGGTTTAACCAATCTTTGTGGTGTATATCTAATTCATCAATAAGACTTTCATCAGTTTGATACATTCTTGGCTTATTATATGTACCATTTAACAGTATGTCGTGTAGCTCTGCGATGGCTTGGCATAACGTAAAAACCTTGGGGAATTTTCGTTCAAGCAAAGCATTTGTTTTCTGTAGTACATTGTTTAAACGACTAATTTCCTGACGAGCTAGTTTTAACTCGCGTTGAAGTACCGCGATAGACGATGGCTCTTCTGATTCAATCTCTCCGAAAAAAAGAGCCAGCTCTGGAGTGGGGTTATGTTCACACTCTTTATAAATACCTTTTGCCTCAGAATCCTTATCATAAAATTGAAAAAGTTCACTGAATGAACACGCAGACGCAAGGCATGAGGGCACGAGGTTTTCTCCATCACGTTTTTGAACAAGCATCCAGTTAACGAGATCGTCAATGTCGATATAAATGTAATAATCTGGAATCGGGACCATGCCCAAGCGAGCACTATTTGCAATACGTAGGCTACCGTCAACGCAAGCCGTAAAGACTTCATCGTAGATTTCATCATACTTATAAGGTCCGAAGTGCCAACCAAAATGTTCGTAGTCCTCTTTGAAATGTGCCTCAACCTCCCAGGAATCTTGATCCCAGCCATTAGTGAAAATAGCTAGCGCAGCTTCTTTTAAGGTAAGCTCATTCTTTAGCTTTTTTGTAGTCATTACGTTGGGAGCTTCTAGATATGATGAGCACTCTAACTTACTTCCTAAAAGTTCATTAACTTTATTTTTCAAAAGTATCCTCCAATAAAATATTTATATACTCAATAGACTTTTGTCTCGATTTTAATTTGATTTTTGGAGTGGAGGGATTTTAAAATTGGGGAGGGGAGGATTACGGGGAATATAATAACCACGTAATTATCAAGAATACAATACCCTGAATGGAAAAATTTATTATTTATTTGTTGTTTTTTCCTTCACGTCTTATATATCAAGGGTTCTAGGTCAGTTAATGAATTTTTAAATTAACCTCTATGGGCTCATTCTATTTTTTCTTGTCCTGATATTATTGTTTTAATTACTGTGCTTTAATACATATCAAAGTGGTTTATATTAGTGTTGGTTAATACTGTATATTATTTCAGGCTTTGTCCTGATAACAATACTATTTAATCTAATATAAGATGAGTTAAGGAGCTTTAGTAAAAACTTTGAGAAGTACTATCTATTTATATAGGCATCTGAAAATTTTTTAAGATTTAATTTGGGGGACGCCTTCTTTGTTTGTATGCGGCGTGTATCTGGAGGTCTTTGAAGTTACAAATCAAATTGCATATATCTTTGTGATACTCATAAGAGTTGAAAGCTCAGGCACAGTCCTGTACGATTCATCCCGCGTGACTGTGCTCACGGTAGAAAGCGCCCTTAGCTCAGCTGGATAGAGCACGTCCCTTCTAAGCATGTGTTCGCTCTGGACTCATCTTTAATACCACAATCGACATAAGCTTGTTTCCGATTCGAAATCCAGCTTCTCTATGATTTCCTGTAACAGCTTAGGCTTATAGTCCTTACCGTATCGACCATATGTCATTGTTTCATCTGTATGTCCTAGTACGTAAGAGGCAGGACTGTACTCAACACCCATCTGTTTGAATTCATTGGCTACAGTGTGTCGGAAGGAGTGGAATGTCTTTTTATAACGTTCATCCTTGTTTAGAACTTTATCACGCTGAATACTGAACCACTTAGAAGGGTACTTACCGTAACCATCCTCTGATAAGTATTTGAGAGTAGGGAACACTAGCCCTAAAGGTAGGCTTTTAACGTAGTCAATAAAACCTAGCTTAATCAGTTTACGGTGTATCGGTATATTCCTAAACGCTGCTTTGGTTTTGAGCTTCTGATCTGGTCTGTCTGCGTTGATAGAGATACACCACACACCATCTATTTGCTTGATGTTGTCGGTATATAACTGACACAATTCATTAATTCTAGCTCCCGTATACAAACCCAGTAACGGTATCCAGTAGTGCCAAGCTTCTTTGGGCGTGGTTTTGTATGGTTCTATATTGAATAGCTTTTTAATGTCTGAACGTGTGAAAACTTTCCTTTCTTCACTGGCTTTGATTTCTTTGCGTACTTGCAACTTAGTGAACGGGTTTTTATCGGACTTCTCATTTAATACCAGCCAGTCAAAGAATCCGCTAACCACTTTCAACGTGTCGTTAATCGTGTGAATACCGATAGGATTATCACCAAAAGCAATAATTTGTTTAATCGTTTTCCCTTTGTAACGTGGGTTGTTGTTGATATTGGGCGGTAGTTGCACAAGCTGGTGTTTAAACGATAAGGCATCATCACGGGTGAATGAGTTAATCCCTTTGTTTTTAACAATGCGCAGTAGCAGCTCAAGTCTAGATCTGTATCGAGCTAAGGCTTTTGCGGAGACTCTATCTACTGTTTTAGCTGCCATGAATAATTCAATACAGTCAGATAGTTTCGAGTCTTTCCTCTTGGGTTGCTGCTTAGGATTTAATTGTGGTTGTTCAGCTACAACTAGATTAGTTACAACAGGAGTCTGTGACAATGTAATGTATTGGAGTTGAAAGAATTCTCTATCGTAATTGGCTGTGTGTTTAGTCGCTAAGATAGTAGCTTCACGAAGGTTGGTTGTATGAAGTGAGAAACGAATTCTTTTCTCATTTTTGTAGTGTTGTTGAAGGTGAGAAGGGATTCTTCTCTGATAGTAAAACGTAGTATTTCGTTTGGTGAGATTTCTCATTAAATGTACCCCAAATTGTGGGTCACATCTAAGAAAGTCAATAATATCAGGTAGGTAACTCTAGATTCTCATGGCTCCAGAGGTTCCTCCAACTACAGTCTCCGCTACCTAGGTAGCACCTGAAATAGTTAATTCTTCGGCGAGTTATGCTAATCAAATGTTAAAATTTGATTAATAACCACTCTCCTGCAGTCTTCATCGGAACAATTACTCAATTAAATGAGTAAAGGTTAGTTAATGATGCTGGTCATCATTAACGTGTGAACTCTATCATGTTTTTGGTCCATTTCAACACCCTATGTCAATTTATTTTCAATGAAATAACCTCATCTATTTTCATGAAGGTATGTTTGCCAATCTTTTTGAGCGAGTCACGGCATAAATAAAATTTATTGGGTTAGGGAATGGAACCCAAAAACACTTCAGAACGATAAATGTGTTTCGATCGTTACGACATAAGTTATTCAATTAAGAACACAAAATTGATTAAAATCGGAGCACTTATTTTAAAATCTACGCTAAGTTGACCTTATGGTACGTATAAATGGGTTACAATGAATCTTTGTGAAACAGTCTACGGACCTAGGCAGTTTTTCATGAGTGGACAAGGAGGCGGTATGACCAGATTATTAGCCATTGCGGTGTTGATTGCAGTAGCATTTGTGCTGTTTCGTTATCGAACCAATGAAAAAGTCCAAAAAGCGACCGTTATAACATTAATTGGCGCATTTCTGATTTATACAGCATCAATTATGTTTGCGGAATTGATCCGCTAGCAAAGTAAAAGAGTCCTTGGAGTAGTATACGGTGAGTTCTCAGAACAAAATGGAAGAGCAAGACGACGTAGTTGTCATTGAAGAGCGTGACAAACGTACGCATATCTATATCGCAATCGCTGCGGTGTTAGGCTTGGCATTTGGTGGCCTTGTTGGATCGGTTGTCACTGCGAACAAGTGGGAATCGACTTACCACGTATTAGAAGAAAAGTATCAAGCACTAACGCAAGATAGAACCCAGTTGGCATCTCAAGTAAAAGTGCGTGAAGAGGCGCTCGACCAAGAAATACAAAACCAAGTTAGTGAGTTACTCGCCGCGAAAGATGAAGCTCATCAGAAAGCACTTAAGAAGTTGCAAAAGCAATTGACTGAGGTCGAGAAGGTCAACTTGTCACTAGAGTCTCAATTGAAGCAGCAGGCAGATAAGATCAACACGACGAAGTCAGAAAATGAGAAGTTGAGTCGTCAAGCGGATATGCAAGCGACTATGTTTGAGCGGTCCCGCGAAGTATTCCAGAAAGAGCTAAAAATTTCGCAAGAATTAGAGTCTCTCGAGAAAGAACGGTCAAAATTATTACCTAAGATTGAGAAACTCAAGAAAGAGTGTGACGTATTTTTAGAAGGCAAATCTTGGGACGTGAAGTCGGACGCGTGTGATAAACATGATGAAGCTAATTCACGACTAAGTCAGGTCGATCAAATGATTGAAGTCTATAAAATGGACCTCAAACAAATCAAAGCAATAACGGAAGATATCGGCCTTTAAGTCTTTTGTATCCGATTTTTGAAAAGCAAAAGGAGCTCTTTAAGAGCTCCTTTTTCGTTGTTAGCTATGACTTTTAGCCTATCGCGTATATTAGATTCGTGAGGCGTCATAGCCTGAGGCGAGCAGGAGTTCTCGTTCGTGTTTAATCAGCTGAGCTCGATCTTCAATTAGTTCATTGAGTGCTTGAGATGGCTTACCTGCTAATGCTTTGAACGAAGCAAAAGATTCCGCGGTGTCGATTTTATCAATCATCTGACTGATGACATTACGAGCCTCACACGGGTTACTCGTCGTTGTAAAGTATTCTACTTGCTTTGCTGCCGATTTCATCTCAGTTAATAGCTCAAGCGGGCTACTTTCTTTGGCTACTGCCATGTAGTTATCCAGCACGCGCTTTGCATAAAGCAGTTCTTTGAGGGGGATATCTCTTCCGCTCTCGATTAGGGATTCGCTAAGGATCATACTTGAGCTCATGGGCATTCCTTCTTATTACTACGCCGCTTTTGATGTTTCCTTGAGTCTAATTTATTGAAGTCACATTGGGAATGGGTAAAAAGCATTTTTAACGCATTTTTATTCATTTATGAAAACACGAATGCGATGCTTATCTGGATCGATAGCCATAAAATTTAACCCATACACTGATGTCGCTGGTGGTTGAACAAACTCAACACCTAGGTCTTTCCAGCGCTTGTAAATGCGCTCTAGCATATGACTATTGGGCACTGATAAAGACAACTCGGTACCACCACCTCGAATGCCGCTGTAGGGTGAAAGATTATCTCTTTGCTTGAGTGTCAACGTTAAGCCTTCGGTCAGTGGAATAGCGGCGAAGGTTGGAGACAACTGCGTGACTTTGCGTTCGAACAGTTTCGAATAAAAAACTTGGCTTATGTGGATGTCCTCAACGTAGAGAACGAATGAATTGATAGTCAGCATGGTTTGTTCCTTAATCAATTAGAAATAGTAGGGGCAATCTAACGGAAAGGAACGACAGGAGTTGTCAGTAGCACATTCTCGAAGGTAAGTGAAAGAATAAGAAAAAGGAGCCGTTTAGCTCCTTTTTATCAGCGGAATCATTGGTATTAATGAGTGTGTTTGGAAGAATACCAGTTGTTTTGATAAGCTTTAGATGCAAATAATGCGTTTGCTTTTGCACGCTCGACAATAGACTCGTCCACCTCTAGCGGCTCCATGGTTTGGCCGTTAAAGTCGTACGCCAGGGTCGATACCTTTTCACCAGGTGAAAGCACAACGAGATTGTCGCGCGTTAAATAACCAAAGTTTTTGTCGTATTGCATCATTGCGCGCTCATCTTCGCGAGCTAGTGGCTTCGTTAAATCACGACCAATCATCGGTGTTTTAGCATCTACCCCAATTAGAGATAACAGTGTAGGCGGCATGTCGATGTTGTTTGCTATGCGGTCATCTTTACGTGGTTGAATGCCTTTACCAAGGATCAATGCTGGAATGTGAAAGTGCTTAACTGGAACAAGGTTAGCGCCAGAAACACGTGCATCATGATCTGCAATTACAATGAAAATGGTATCATCCCAATAAGATGACTTTTTCGCCTTTTCAAAGAAAGTGCCCAAAGCGTAATCGGAATATTTAACGGCGTTGTTACGCGTCATATATTCTGAATCGTATGGCTCAATTTTGCCTTTTGGATACTCATAAGGGCTATGATTACTTGACGTAAAAACTAAGCTAAAAAAAGGTTTGTCGCTTTTTGAAAGGCGTTCAAACTCTTCGTTTGCTTTGTTATATAGATCTTCATCACTAACACCCCAAGAGCCAACAAAGCTTGGGTTGTTATAATCGTCTTCTTCTACTATTTGATCAAAACCGTTACCAAAGAAGAAAGTTTTCATGTTGTCAAAGTTGGCTTCACCGCCGTAAATAAATTGCGTGTGATAGCCTTGAGCTTTCAGTAAGTCCGCGATAGTAAAGAAACCCGTTTGGCTTTTACTCAGCTTCACTACAGCGCGAGAGGGAGATGGAGGAAAGCCCGTGGTTACGGCTTCAATTCCACGAACAGAACGAGTACCAGTGGCGTACATTTGTGTGAACTGCCAACCTTCCTTCATGAGTTCATCAAGGTTTGGTGTTAGAGGCAAACCGCCCAAAGCACCGACAAATTGGGCGCCTAAGCTTTCTTGTAGCAAAATCACTAAGTTTTTATGTTTACCCTGGTAAGTCGCGGGGTTACTGTTCATGGTTGGGAGTAATGAAGGGGTGAAGTCGGACTTTGTTGATGAAGTGCGAACTAATTCCAACATCTTTTGAGTGTCCATTTTTCCGTAGAACTGCTCAGCACTCTTTTCTGACTTCATGCTATTAACCGCAAACAACAATGAGTAAGATGAGTTCAGTGCTAAGTCGTTAAGCAGTGGATCGTTAGAAAAGGCGACCATAGCAGGATTTAGCGGGCGGTGACCTAAAGATGAGCGAGCACCTGCAACCCCAAAAAGAACAACGAAAAGTGCCAATAGTGGTCGCCATTTCCAGTTGACCTGCTGCGCCTTATCGGTCAGTTTCTTACTCCACTTCCAACCTAAAGTGATGGTTAAAACTGTACCTAACGCACCAATAAACAGTTCTAATTTGTAGCCAGTCCAGAGCATACTCAAGACTTCTTTTGGGTAGATTAAGTATTCCACAAACAGGCGGTTTGGACGTAGGTCGTATTCCTGAATGAATGGCGCTGTTGCGAGCTCCATGTATACAAGCACCCAAAGCCCTAAAACCATCCATATGCGTAATATTCGCTTCCAACACTCTCCCATCTTACCGGTTAATGGCATGAAGGTTGAAAACAGTGCTGGAAGAATAAATAACCAGCAAAGCGTTGCAATATCTACGCGCAAACCTTGACCTAGGATGTAAATTAAGTCGTTTAGAGAGTCAATACGGTCAATCTGCCAAAAAGCTAGCAAAACTCTTGAGATAGACAGAAATAGAAGCGAAAACAAAGAAAAGGCAGCAATTGGCTGCAAAGGCCCCCACACAGAGCTCCTTGATAAGTTTTTCATATTTATTCGAATAGTTTAATTGTTATGTTGTGTTGTTTTTAGCAAAGCAAGCGTGAAATAAACGTGAATTATAATGTGGGTTTATGGTCGAGTAGTGTAAGTGTTGGTATGTCTATGTAAGGGGGAGGGGCGTTTGTGTAAAAAAAGAGCCAGTTGATAACACCAACTGGCTCTAGAGGTTGATAAAGGCATGATTACATTGCGGCTTTCTTCGCTTCTTCGACCCATGCGTCGAACTTTTTCTGGTTCGCTTTGATCCAGCCATTTACATGAGACTCGATGTCCGCTGAGCTGTTCTTACCTTGGCTCATCATCATATTCTGAGCACTAACATCATTGATATTTAGTTTGATGATTTCAAACAGCTTTGCAGCAGCAGGGTTGTTTTCTGTAAACTCTTTATTGGCAACGATGCGCATAGAGTTCATCTCGAAGCCGTAGTTCTTACCGTTCTCTAGTGTTGTATCAATGTCCTTACGCTCACCAGGAAGTGAAGAGAATGGCACTTCTAACCACACAACATCTTTCCCCGGAACTAAAACGCCACTTACCCAGTACGGTGTCCAAGTGTAGTAAAGAATCGGATCGCCTTTTTTGTAACGTGAGATTGTATCAGCGATAATCGCCGCGTAGTTACCTTGGTTGTGTGTTACTGTGTCACGAAGTTTGAAAGCATCCAACTGATGTTCAACAACCATTTCACAACCCCAACCTGGGTTGCAGCCAGTTAAGTCCGCTTTGCCATCGCCGTTTGCATCGAATAGCTTCGCCAATTTTGGATCTTTTAACTGACCAATGTTCGTGATGTTATATTTTTCCGCGGTTTTCTTATCGATCAAATAACCTTGCGCAGCACCACTTACGTATTGGCCTTTACGGAAGAACTTATCATCACCGCCAGACATCGTGTACTTATCGGCGTGAAGAGGGAACCAACCAACCGCTAAGAAAGTAGCATCACCTTTAGCAATAGAGGTGTAGCCTACGTTGTAGTCCACTTCTTTGGTCGGTTTAACATCGTAACCAAGCTCTTCAAGTGCGCGGTTTACGATCAACGTTTGAAATGTTTCTTCTGCAACGGTTGATTGAACAGGCTGAACAGTGACACCTTCACCCGGTAGTTCACTTGCCACACCATAAGTTGAAAATGCGATAGTACTTAGAGCTCCAACAGAGAGCGCTTTCTTCCATGAATTATTCATTGATGTTTCTCCTAAGTTTTAGATCGTCTTGGTTCGTCTTTGTTTTCAGTTTTAATAGGTATGAAACAGGACCTGTGTGATACCAGCGAAGTTTAGTGTTGCCCGCATTAACCCCTAACACCTGGGTGATACGGTCTAACAAAATCGCAAGAATAACGATGCCTAAGCCACCAACGGCAGCAAGACCCATATCAAGTCGGCCAATACCACGAAGTACCATTTGGCCTAAGCCGCCAACAGCAATCATTGAAGCAATCACTACCATAGAAAGTGACAGCATTAAGGTTTGGTTTACACCTGCCATGATGGTTGGTAACGCCAACGGTAACTGGATGCGATAAAGCATCTGTTTTTTGTTTGCCCCGAAAGAGTGGCCAGCTTCGATAAGCTCTTCAGGTACTTGCTGAATACCCAAAATAGTCAGGCGCACAACGGGAGGCAGGGCGAAAATGATCGTTACTACTACGCCAGGAACGTTACCAATACCAAACAACATAACAATTGGTACAAGGTAAACGAACGCGGGAGTCGTTTGCATTGCATCTAATATTGGCCTAACAAATTTGGCAGCGGTTTGGCTCCTTGCCAACCATATCCCCATTGGTAGCCCTATAAGCAAACAGAAGAAAACGGCGGTTAACACCAGTGCTAGCGTTGTCATCGCTTGTGACCACGCACCAATTAGGCCAATGAAAACAAGGGATACAAGAGTAGAAAAACCAAGTTTTACATTGGAAAACTGCCACGCTAGCAAAAATAAAATGAGTACCATTATAGGCGCAGGTGTAGACACCAAAGCAGTTTCAAACGACGTTAGAATAAAGTCGATTGGAACTCGTATTGCTTGGAAAACAGGTCGACCATGTTCCACCAGCCAGTTCAAACCGGACTCTACCCAGCTATCGAGGGGTAAAACCGCATCTTGGAATGGGTTCATAATATCGAATGGTGCTTGCTCTACAGTTTCTGAGTTGAGCCAATCATTACTTGGCGCGGCCTCTGTACCTTGCGACCAAGGATCATCTTGCGCAGGAGCAGTATTTGACCAGGGATCATTGTTAGTTTGCTCTGAAGACATCGTGTTAATCCTTATCTAGTGTTTGTAGAAGACGTGATTTAGTCACGACACCAAAGTAAGTTCCTTTCTCATCTACGACAGGCACGGCATAAGGAACACCAGCAACCAGACCCAAAATGTCATTAATTGACTGATCAGGCTGAAGAGTAACTTCATCCGGTAATTGAGCACTGGCTAACGAACGGTTTTCTTTATGAGCCAAACGTAGTGAATCAAGAGATACGATGCCGGAATATCGGCTAGATTTATCGACGACAATACCGTAATCACGGTCGTGATCCATCAGAATCTGCATCGCAGAGCCTGGACCGTCATTTTCCGATTTCTTAAAAACAGCCGCTGGCTTCTTGCGCGCGATATCTTTTGCTGTCAAGACACTTGCGATGTTTACGCCGCGGAAAAACGCTTCGACATAATCATTTGCTGGACTGTGTAATATTTCATCAGGTGTACCAACCTGAACAACCTCACCGTTTTGCATGATGGCGATACGGTCGCCAATGCGCATTGCTTCATCCAAATCATGAGAAATGAAGACAATTGTGCGTTTGTCATCGTTCTGTAGACGAATAAGCTCATCTTGCATCTCAGAACGGATCAATGGGTCTAAAGCGGAAAACGCCTCGTCCATTAATAGGATGTCAGGATCACAGGCTAACGCTCTCGCTAAACCAACGCGCTGTTTCATACCACCGGATAATTCGTCAGGGAAAGATTCTGCATAAGGGTCTAAACCCACTCTTTCTAAGGCGGAAAGGGCACTTTTCTGACGCTCATTAACATCGATGCCGGCAAGTTCTAAACCAAAGGCGGCATTTTCAATCACCGTCATGTGTGGCATGAGTGCGAAACTTTGAAACACCATTGAGATATTATTACGACGAACTTCTCGAAGTTCATTCTCGGAGATGTGGGCGATATCTCTTCCTTTGAGATAAACACTACCTTTAGTCGGCTCAATGAGCCGGTTAAGAAGTCGAACAAGGGTGGATTTCCCGGAGCCAGAAAGGCCCATGATTACGAAAATTTCCCCTTCATTTATGGTGAGAGATACATCGTTTACGCCGACTGTTAAACCTGTCTGTTCAAAAATACCGTCTTTATCGACGCCTTTGTCGATAAGCGAGAAGGCTCTCTCTGGGTCTTCTCCAAACACTTTATACAGTCCCTTAACTTCCAGTATGGGATCCATGTTATCTGTCCTTTTTCGTGTGTTTATAACTGTTTAACGATTTGTACTCTAATTAATTTTAGTTCAACTTTCAACGAAAGGGGGTTGGTTAACTAGTTCTGCCGTGCATAGAGAATTCGTTGAGCAAGGTATGTTCAATTCTTATTTTTTATATTTAAAACAATTGCTTGTGATGTGTTTTTATCCGCCATAACGTTGCCCTGACGTAGGGTTGAATTTATTTTGAATTTTTTTGTACATTTCAACTCAACTCGCTTGCATAGATATAAGCTGTGATAGCTTAGAACTCTACATATAAAAAGGTTAGAGCTCTAATTTTTGGTTAAGGCTTGGTCCTGTGAAATCGGTTAGGTACTGTTATCCTTAGATTTATTTATTGCTTGATTTCACTCAGGGTGATATTTATCGCTGTAGTTTAGGCAACGTATGGAATAAAAAATGGAAGCCGAACAGTTAGAAGTGCTCAATTTCATTAGCCAGTACCCACCTTTTGATGACCTACCTGAAGAGCAGCTTAGAAAAATTGCTCTCAATGCCGAGGTTGCATACTTTCGGCAAGGAACAAAAATTCTTAACTTCGGAGATACGATCCGCGACTTGTATATGGTGAGAAGTGGGGCGGTAGAGATTTATCGACGTAAAGGTGAACTTTACAACAGGATTGATGCTGGTGGACTGTTTGGTCAGATGGGGTTGTTGATGAACAACCGCGTACGTATGCCAGCCAAAGCGATAGAAGACACTCTCGTTTACTGTATTCCGGAAAACATCTTCAATGAACTTTGTGATGAGTTTGAAAACTTTGCGGACTACATGGAACTGGAAGATAGCGCGCGTTTGCGAAGCGCAATATCTAGCCGCTCCGAAAGCAATGACTTTACCACCGCTAAGGCACGTAAAATCTTAGCAAGAGATCCAGTAACTCTGGAGGCAACGGCTTCAATTCAGGAAGCTGCGATACTAATGGCAGAGGAAAATGTCACCTCTCTGCTCATTATTCGCCCGACAGAGGAGCTCACAGAAGAAGATGATGAACAGCTGCTTGGAATATTGACTGATCGCGATCTTTGCATTCGCGTACTAGCTCAAGGTATTGATACCAATATTCCAGTGAGTGAGGTCATGAGTTATGACGTGGTTTCATTGGATTATAACGCCTATGTGTTTGAGGCCATGTTAACCATGTTGCGTTACAACGTGCATCATTTACCAATTTTAAAAGATAAAAAGCCGATAGGAATTATTGGCATGACGGACATCGTTCGTTATGAATCTCAGAACAGCCTATTGCTAGTGAGCTCTATTTTTCAGCAAACCAGTGTCGAGGATCTCAAGCAGGTTTCTGAACAAGTAAAAGACTGTTTCGTAAGAATGGTCAATGAAGATGCTAACGCGCACATGATTGGTCGAGCCATGTCGGTTATAGGCAGTAGTTTCAAACAACGCCTCGCTGAATTAGCTGAGCAAGAGTTCGGCCCAGCGCCCATTCCTTATTGTTTAGTCGCAATGGGTTCAATGGCGAGGGATGAGCAGCTAATTGTAACGGATCAAGATAACGCGCTTATTCTCGATAACAGTTATGACGTTGAGATTCACGGAGAGTACTTTGAAAAGTTTGCTAAATTTGTTTGTGATGGTTTAGCGGCATGCGGCTATGCTTATTGTACTGGAGACATTATGGCTACCAACCCAGAATGGCGAAAAACTCGTGCAGAATGGGAAGAATGCTTTGGAAACTGGATAGACAATCCAACCCCTGAGAGGTTGTTAAATAGTAATATCTTTTTTGATCTCCTCGGTGTGCATGGGCGAGTGAAATGGGCGGAGCAATTAAGCAGCTTTATTGTGAGACGAGCGAAAAGAAATAACCGCTTTCTTGCTTGTATGGCGTACAATGCAATACGTAGGACGCCTCCACTGGGCTTTTTCAAAGACTTTGTGATGGAGAAAGATGGTCGTCATCGCAACTCGATTAACTTGAAGCGAAGGGGGACGGCTCCGTTGGCCGATTTAATACGGGTGCATTCTCTGGCAATCGGTTCCCGATCGCAAAACTCTTTCGACCGTTTAGATGACATTAATGATGCTGGCATTTTACCGAAAGGTCGAGGTTTGGATTTAAGGGATGCGATGGAGCTAATCTACATGGTTCGAATTCGTCACCAAGCCCTTGATATAGAAAATGGAGAAGAGCCAGACAACAATATTGAGCCGGAGAACATGTCTGAATTTGAACGTCGAAACTTAAAAGCAGCATTTCAAATTCTAAGTAACGCTCAGAACTTCATTAAGTTTCGATACCAGAGAAGTAGCAAATAATGTGGTTCTCAAAAAAAGTAGAAAAAGAACAGCCGTTGTTGGATACATCCCAGACGCCAGAGTGGTCAATGTTGTTCAAACAACTCGCTAAAGAAGCGAAAGACGAGAGGCTCAAACGCTACTATTCGGCACCGATGGTTAATGGGGAAACACCAATTGAACAAGTGCCATTTGTCTCGGTAGACTTTGAGACAACAGGATTGAACTCGGAAGAGGATGTCATTCTCACGATCGGACTTGTCCCGTTTACTATTGATCGTGTTCAATGTAATGGCTCTGCTCATTGGGTCGTTAACCCAAACAGAGAGTTAAACCACGAGTCTGTCATTATTCACGGTATCACTGACTCTGAGGTTAAAAACGCGCCGCAGCTGTCTCAGATCTTGGGTGAAATATTGGATGCGTTGTCAGGCAAAGTGGTACTTGTTCATTATAAGAACATTGAAAGGCAGTTCTTTAATAACGCCTTGCTAAATAGCATCGGAGAGGGGATACAGTTTCCTGTTGTTGATACGTTAGATATTGAGTATGCGATACAACGCCGTGAATGCAGAGGTTTTATCAATAAGTTGAAAGGCAAGAAACCCGGTTCTGTACGATTAGGGCACGCTCGTGAAAGATATGGCCTCCCTGCTTATCAACCTCACCATGCCCTGACGGATGCGTTAGCAACTGCGGAGCTGTTTCAAGCACAACTGCAGTATCACTTTAATCGAAACATGCCAATATCTTCGGTTTGGCAATAGGCGTTATTTATGGTGAAAACAATAAAATGCAATGAGAGATAGGGGGCTTTAAGATTATGATGGCGGATTGAGTAACCGCTTATAAGAACAATGTTTTATGAACATGTGCTTGGTAGTGATGAAGACGTTTCATTACTCGAACTCCGACGAAAGTAATTTAAACTTGGTCACGTATTTTTAAGGAGATTATCCGTGAGCACCGATAATAACGGTGGCATTCAACGCCCCGATGGAAAAGTAAACGCAATAGATACTGACTATCAAATTGGTCAGGATAACGTTGCGCTAAAGGTAGGCCCATTTGGCCTTGATATTCACAACCGTGTTTTTGCAATTTCTGGCTTAGCAATCGTCATGTTTGTTGTGATAACACTATTATTCCGAGAACAGGTAGAGCCGTTTTTTGCAGACCTACGAGCGGGTTTGTTACACAATTTAGACTGGTTTTTTCTCGCTTCAGGTAATATTTTTGTCATTGTCTGTGTCGGATTGATCTTCACACCATTGGGCCGTGTGCGAATCGGTGGTACTGAAGCAACACCGGATTACTCCTATGCCGGATGGTTGGCAATGCTATTTGCTGCAGGTATGGGCATTGGTCTCGTATTCTTCGGTGTATCAGAACCGATGTCCCATTTTAGTTCTGCGATTGGTGGCGTGAGCGTTGAGAATGGTGTACGTACTGACTGGGCACCGCTAGGTGGTGCAGAGGGCGATGCAACTGCAGCTTCGGCATTAGGGATGGCTGCGACGATTTACCACTGGGCACTTCATCCGTGGTCAATATACGCGCTCTTGGCTCTTGGGCTGGCTATCTTTTCATTTAACAAAGGTTTGCCACTCACCATGCGCTCAATTTTTTACCCTCTGTTTGGTGAGCGTGTATGGGGTTGGACTGGTCATATTATCGATATTCTTGCAGTGGTAGCGACGGTTTTTGGTTTAGCAACATCGCTAGGCTACGGTGCATCTCAAGCCGCAACGGGTTTGAACTTCCTGTTTGATGTCCCAATGACCAATACGACGCAGGTTATATTGATTATTGGTATTACTGCGCTCGCTTTAATCTCTGTTGTGGCTGGACTCGATAAGGGCGTGAAAATCTTATCTGAAATCAATATGGGGCTTGCAGCACTGCTATTGCTATTTGTTATTGTTGTTGGCCCGACGATTGCGATTTTAACTGGTTTCTTCGAGAACATCGTTTCCTATGTGGCTAATATCCCTGCCTTATCTATGCCATTTGGACGAGAGGATGTGAATTACTCTCAAGGCTGGACGGCGTTTTACTGGGCGTGGTGGATTTCTTGGTCACCATTTGTGGGTATGTTCATCGCACGTGTGTCTCGCGGTCGTTCAGTTCGTGAGTTTATTATTTGCGTTATTCTTATCCCATCTTCAGTTTGTGTGTTATGGATGACGGCTTTTGGCGGTAACGCAATTAGCCAATACGTTAATGATGGCTATGAGGCGGTGTTTAACGCAGAACTACCTTTAAAACTTTTTGCCATGTTAGATGTTATGCCATTGGCTGAGATAACATCTTTTGTCGGCATTATCTTAGTCGTGGTGTTCTTCATTACCTCTTCTGACTCAGGATCACTGGTTATTGATACTATTGCTGCGGGCGGTAAGGTCGATGCACCAACGCCACAACGCGTGTTCTGGTGTACGTTTGAAGGTTTGGTTGCGATTGCATTGATGTTGGGTGGTGGTCTAGCTGCTGCTCAAGCAATGGCGGTGACGACTGGTTTACCATTTACTATTGTCTTGCTTGTTGCAACGGTATCTTTGATAAAAGGTTTGATGGATGAACCTCGTCCAAAGGTGGTTTCTAAGAAATCAAAATAACTAGTATCAGCAGTTAAATTATTGATAAAAGCGGTATGCGAAAGCATGCCGCTTTTTTTTTGGGTTTCTATTTTTCTCTGAGAAATGAACAGCATGGAAAATGGTCTTATTCTGGTTGTTTTTTGTACTGCGCATTTGGGTGACTATTTAATAAATTAGACCTCGAACTATTTTAACTTTTGGTTAATAGGTTTATTTTTGTGATATGTGTCACAAAAATACCGATAAAAAGGCGGATTATTTGATTTTTAGTCGCGAGGGATGCCCATAATAAAAAGGAAATTTAATTAGACCTCAAAGGATATGTATTTTCACATGATCACATCAGCACCTTGGGTCCTTTATCCAGAGATTGGAGAAGACTCAAGTAAAAAATGGATTTTTCGTGAGCCTAAAATCTCTGATGGTGACGACATTTACAGCTTGATTGCAGACTGTCCTCCATTGGACATGAACTCATCTTATTGCAATTTCCTACAGTCTACGCATTTCAGCAAAACCAGTATTTTGGTTGAGCAAAAAGGCGAAATCGCAGGTTTCATTTCCGGTTATCAGAAACCAGACGAGCAAGACGTTTTATTTGTCTGGCAAGTTGCAGTCTCACCTCGCTTTAGAGGTCATGGTTTAGCATTCCGCATGTTGAAAGAACTTCTCACCCGAGAGGAATTAGGCGGTGTTAAATCGGTAGAAACTACCATCACGGAAGATAATAAAGCCTCTTGGGCACTGTTCAAAAAGTTAGATGCGATGAACGGCAATTCTGGCCAAGTAAGCACATTTTTGGATGAAGAAGCCCACTTTAAAGGCAAACACGATACAGAATATTTGTATCGCATTCCTCTCAAATAATCCTCAAACAATAGGAATTAAAAACGGTCTCATCATGGATATTTTCAAAAAGCAGGAATCCAACGTACGCTCATATTCAAACAATTTCCCGGTCGTTTTTCGTAAAGCGAAAGGCTGCTGGCTAGAAACAGAACAAGGTGAACGATACTTAGACTTCCTTGCTGGAGCGGGATCTCTAAATTACGGCCATAACAATCCAGTACTAAAACAAGCGTTGCTTGAGTACATTGAAATGGACGGTATTACTCACGGTTTGGATATGCACTCAGAAGCGAAAGCATCGTTTCTGGAAGCGTTGGATACTTACATCCTTAAACCAAGAAACTTGGATTACAAGGTTCAGTTTACGGGCCCAACAGGTACTAACGCTGTTGAGGCGGCATTGAAGCTGGCTAAAAAAGTAAAAGGCCGCGACAGCGTCGTTGCGTTTACTAACGGTTTCCATGGTTGTACTGCTGGCGCACTGGCTGCAACGGGTAACCAGCATCACAGACAAGGTAACGGTTCTAGTCTAAGTAACGTCACTCGTATTCCATTTGAAGGTTACGCTGGCGTAGATGGTCTTGCGCTGTTCGAAACCATGCTAAATGATAACTCTGCAGGTATGGATAAACCAGCCGCTGTACTTCTTGAAACTGTGCAGGGTGAAGGTGGTTTAAATGCTGCTTCAAACGAGTGGTTACAACGTTTGAGCAAAATCTGTAAAGCCAATGACATTCTTGTGATTGTCGATGACATTCAAGCAGGTTGTGGACGTACCGGTACTTTCTTTAGTTTCGAGCCGTCTGGTATCCAACCGGATATCGTGACGCTATCGAAGTCGATCGGTGGTTACGGTTTGCCGATGGCTGTCGTATTACTTAAGCCTGAGCTTGACCAGTGGAAGCCAGGCGAGCATAACGGTACGTTCCGTGGCAATAATCACGCCTTTATTACTGCTGCAAAAGCACTAGAAATTTACTGGGAAAACGATGATTTTGAAACACACATCAAGCAGTGTTCAGACAAGGTAAGTGCTGTTATTGACCGTTGTGTTCGTCGCTTTCCACAAATGTTTGTGCAGAAAAAAGGCCGCGGCATGATGGTTGGTATTGAATGTATCAATGGTGACATGGCATCTGAAATTGCGAAAAACTGTTTCGAGAATGGAATGGTGATAGAGACAGCGGGTCCAGACGATGAAGTTGTGAAGTTCTTCTGTCCACTAACTATCAGCGAATCAGAGCTAGATCAAGGACTAAGCATCTTTGAAAATGCAGTAGAGACTATCGCTGCGAAACATTTCAAACAAGCATCTTAATAAGGATTTTAATTATGATCGTCAGAACTCTAGATGAATGCCGCAACAGCGAACGACGTGTTGTTTCAGATAACTGGGAAAGTGTCCGCATGTTGTTGAAAGACGACAACATGGGTTTCTCTTTCCACATCACAACGATTTATGAAGATACAGAAACTCATATTCACTATCAAAACCACCTTGAATCGGTGTTTTGTATGAGTGGTGAAGGTGAGATTGAAGTTGTAGGTGGAGAAACGTACCCAATTAAACCAGGTACATTATACATCCTTGATAAACACGATGAGCACTACTTGAGAGCTTATAAGAATAAAGAAATGGTAATGGCGTGTGTGTTTAACCCACCGATTACTGGCGCTGAAGTGCACGATGAAAACGGTGTTTATCCTCTCGTTGACTAAAAGATGATGGTGGGGTGCTTTGCCACCCCACACTTTACTATCTCTTCTTTTTTCTTTTTAAAGTTACCAATCAAAAAAGGCTTATCATGACATTTACCGTAGAAAAAATCGGCGGTACATCAATGACAGCATTTGATGCTGTTCTCGACAATATTATTCTTCGTCCCAAAACACCATACAATCGTATTTTTGTCGTATCTGCATACGGTGGTATGACCGATGCGCTGCTCGAGTGTAAAAAAACCAGTAAACCAGGCGTTTATCAGCTTATCGCGAAACGCGACGACAAATGGGAAGAAGCGTTAGCGTACGTTGAAAGCCGTATGTTGCTGACCAATGAAAATATTTTTGCGGACCCAATGAATCGTATCCGTGCGGATAAATTCATTCGCTCCCGCATTGCTGAAGCGAAAAACTGTATCGCGAATATTTTAGAAACCTGTCAGTACGGTCAATTTTCGTTGCGCCAGTACTTGCCTCAAATTCGAGAGTTTCTCTCGTCTATCGGTGAGGCACATAGTGCTTACAACACAGCACTAAAACTAAAAAATATGGGTATTAACGCTAAGTTCGTTGACCTGTCTGGTTGGGATAATCAAGCGCCAAGAAGCCTTGATGAGTCGATCAGTGACGCGTTTGCTGATATCGATGTATCAAAAGAACTGCCAATCGTGACAGGTTATGCTTACTGTAAAGAGGGCCTAATGCACACTTATGACCGAGGTTATAGTGAGATGACATTTAGCCGAATTGCAGCAATAACAAAAGCGGATTTAGCAGTAATTCACAAAGAGTACCACTTGAGCTCAGCAGACCCACGCGTTGTTGGCCCTGAAAAAGTATTACCAATTGGTAGTACAAACTATGACGTAGCAGACCAACTTGCTAACCTTGGCATGGAAGCGATTCACCCAAATGCCGCTGCGGGTTTACGTGAAAGTGGTATTGAGCTACAGATTAAAAATACATTCGAACCTGAACACGAAGGTACTTTGATCTCTTCAAGCTACCGCCCAGAAGAAGACAAAGTCGAGATCATCGCAGGTAAAGAGAAAGTATTTGCACTGCATTTGTTTGACCAAGCAATGGTAGGAAAAGCCGATAACGTTAGTTACGAATTGATGGAAATCATCTCCGATGCTCGTGTAAGTTTGGTTGGTAAAGAGATGAACGCTAACTCAATTACTTACTATCTAGGTGGCAGTACTGATAGCTTAAACAAAGTATTGTATAAAGCCGAGAAACGTTATCCGAATGCCTCGATTAAAGGTCGTATGGTCGCGCTTATCTCAGCCATCGGTTCTCAAATTGATACCAACAAGACGTTGGCGAAAGGTGTGCTTGCATTGATGAATAATGGCGTTACGCCAGTTGCACTGCACTCATCATTGAGAAATGTAAATGTTCAATTTGTTGTCGGTGATAAGGAATACCAGCACGCGATTTGCGCATTGCATGATGAGTTTTTCCAAAGTAGCAGTTTAGCTAAATCGGTTAATGTGGCTTAGTTTATCCACGGTTAAAATACAAAGGAGAGCAGGTTAGCTCTCCTTTTTTTGTTTTTCAGTTTGTACTCACAATGCCCACTTTGTATAGGCTAAACAGGCGATTTAAGTAAGTTCCTATGTGGCGATACACATAAGCCAGCAGAATGGTCTGCTGGCTTAATGTTACTGATTAACTAACGTTAACTTAGTTTACTTAAACTTGCTGATTTCTTGTTCAACTTTGTCTAGTTGCTGCAGCTTCTCTTGCATTTTTAGAGAGTCGTAGTTTAGTGAAGCAGGGTTCATCGCTGTGCCACGTTGCATTGGGTATTCTGGAAGTGTTTTAAAGAACTCTCCCACAACGTCTTGAACAGGTACAAATAGCCACATGTTGTCAGCCATCCAACGCAAGTACATTTGTGATTCGCTTGGGCCTTTTTCGAATGGGTCAGCGCGTAGGTGGATGATTTTAGGCCAGTTCGGAGCAAAACGAACTGCGTTACTTAGGTTCCCTTCAAGCGTTGCAAAGTGAAGTTTCCAGTCATTCCAGCGGACAGCGTTTAATTCACCATTAGACGTAAAGTAAAGCAGCGACTCACGAGGGCCTTTTTCTTCCTTACCTTCAAAGTATGGCATGAAGTTGTAACCATCTAAATGCACACGCCATTCTTTGCCATTTGCTTTGTAGCCTTCTGCTAGTTTTTCTTTTACATCAGGTACGCCAGCAGCTGCCAATAATGTAGGCAACCAGTCTTGGTGTGCCATCATTTCATTGATCTTGGTTCCTGGCTTAATGACGCCTGGCCAACGAACCAGTTGAGGAACACGCATACCGCCTTCCCAAGTTGTACCCTTTTCACCATGGAATGGTGTTGCGCCACCATCTGGCCAAGTCATGGTTTCTGCGCCGTTGTCCGCTGAGTAGATAACGATAGTGTTGTCGGCAACACCTAGCTCATCCAGCTTGTCGAGTAAAACACCTACATGATCATCGTGTTCCAGCATACCATCGGCATAAATGCTTACGCCTGATTTACCTTGGTATTTTTCCTGCAAGCGAGTCCAAACGTGCATACGAGTGGCGTTATGCCAAATAAAGAAGGGTTTATCCGCCTTAACTGCTTTTTCCATAAATGCCAAAGAGCTCTCTAGGAACTCTTCATCTGCGTGCTCCATACGTTTTCGTGTCATCGGGCCAGTGTCTTCAATCTTACCGTCGGCATAAGACTTAATGACACCACGAGGGCCATAGTTTTTACGAAACTCTGGGTCTTTAGGGTAGTAATAAGTTTCAGGTTCTTCTTCTGCGTTTAGGTGATATAAGTTACCGAAGAATTCGTCAAAGCCGTGTTTTGTCGGTAAGTGCTTATCTTGGTCACCTAAGTGGTTTTTACCAAATTGACCCGTCATGTAACCTTGTTCTTTTAACAGATCTGCAATGGTTGGCGCCCAATCAGGTATGCCGTGGTCAGAGCCTGGCATACCAATTGTTAACAAACCCGTACGAAATGGCTCTTCACCCGTAATAAAGGCCGCGCGACCAGCAGTACAAGACTGTTGTCCGTAGTGATCTGTGAACAACGCACCTTCATTCGCGATACGGTCGATGTTTGGCGTTTTGTAACTCATCATACCTTGGTTGTATGCGCTGATATTCCAGTAGCCGATATCGTCACCAAAAATTGCCAGAATATTCGGTTTGTCGGCTGCCATAGCAGCACTGGACGCCGCTAACAGTCCTGCGCCCACAGCGATTTTGCTCAATTGATTTGCCATAAAAACTCCAGATTGTTGAGAGTAAAGATAAGCACAAGTGAGCCTTATGCTTAGTTGCTGCATAAGTTAATGATGTATATAGAAAAATCCTCTTATACTCGATATAACCATAAGTTATTGCTAGGTTGTAACCATTTGTTAATTAAGAAGAAATAGGATTGTTCTATTAGTTTGTAGAGATTCGTAAAGTAGATTTAGATCACTTAAGAGCCTTATTTTTATTGCGTAGTAGAAGAGGGGATGGAAATGAAAAACAATAGGATGCTCGCTTGTTTTACGGTCCTAAAGCAATACTAAAGTCGTTATGTATTGCTTGTAATTATTTGTATAACCAGTGATTTAGTGTCTATATTGATTTAGGTTGTACATTATAAATATAAGGATATCTATGAGTCAGTGGGCAGGCCGGTTTCGCATTTTATTGCTGGTCAACGTTGTTGTCAGTTTTATGGCTTTTTCTCAAGAGTTATTAACAGAGAAACCAAATATTCCTTCAGGCTTAAATCCAGAATATGCTGGCACACAAGCTTGTATAGATTGCCACCAAAACGAAGTGGAGGCCTGGAAAGGGTCACATCACGATATGGCCATGAAGCATGCAAGTACAACCTCTGTACGTGGTGATTTTGATAACCATGTTGTAACGCACAAAGGAATGCCTAATCGTTTTTTTAAAAAAGGCGACGAATTTTGGGTCAATATTCAAGGTGCTGACGGGCAATGGCATGACTATAAGATCAGCTATACATTTGGCTGGGAGCCATTACAGCAGTACATGGTCGAGTTTGAAGATGGCCGCGTGCAGCTTATTCCTTTTGCTTGGGACACAAGAGCTAAAGTTGAAGGGGGACAGCGTTGGTTTCATCTTTATCCAGAAACGACAACAACGGATGAATTCTATTGGACCAATACCGGGCAAAATTGGAACTTTATGTGTGCTGATTGCCATTCAACGAACCTAAAGAAGAATTACGACGCTGACAAAAACACTTACAACAGCTCATGGTCAGAGATTAATGTGGGATGCGAAGCATGCCATGGTCCCGCTAGTCAGCACATAGAACTGGCCAAGAAATACAAAAATGCTGGCACTTCTTTTGAGCATGACAGCCATTATGGCTTTGATCGAAATTTGTCTAAAGCAGTGTCGGATTGGGTGTTTGAGGAAGGCCATAGTACGTTACAGCCGAAATCAATTGAAGCAACCAATCAAGTGCAAACATGCGCTCAATGCCATAGTCGCCGAACCCAGTTAAATGAAACAGGTGATCATGTTAAAGGTTCCTTTTTTGATAAATATCGCTTAAGTCTTATAACACCTGAACTCTACTATCATGATGGACAGATTTACGACGAAGATTATGTTTATGGTTCGTTTCTTCAATCTGAAATGGCGGAGAAGGGGGTCACGTGCACTAATTGTCATGATCCACACACGGCAGAGTTAACGATCCCAGAAGAGGCAGTATGTTCGCAATGCCATATTGCATCGGAATATACACCTGAAAAGCATACCTTTCATAAGGCTGGATCTGAAGCATCGCAATGTACGACTTGTCACATGGTAGAAACGACTTACATGCAAGTCGATCCTCGTAGAGACCACAGTTGGCATATTCCACGACCGGATTTGAGCAAACATATTGGAACGCCCAATGTTTGCATGTCATGCCATGAAGATAAAAGCAATCAATGGGCCGATGAACAGATAGCAGAATGGTACCCGAATTCGAAGTATCGTAATCAGCAACATTTTGCTGTCGCATTTTATGCGGATTCAATTGGTCATCAAGGAGCAGCAAATGCGTTGGCATACTCTGCTCAGGATTCGTCGTTAAAAGACATTATTCGTGCTTCAGCCCTGGAGAGAATGGGGGGCAATACTGACCAAAATACAACAGTATCTTTGGCTAGGGCCGTTAAGAATGAGAATGAAATGGTTCGATTAGGGGCAATTTCAGGCTCGTCTGGTTATGAATTTCATGATCGGTGGCGGATTCTAGAGCCATTGCTTGGTGACCCGGTGCTTTCAGTGAGAGCGGAAGCTGCCTCGGTGCTGGTAACGAACTACGCACAAATGACCCCTTTACAAAAAGATGTCATTAAATCGCCCTTAGAAGAGTATATGGAAATTCAAGAGTTTAATGCCGATCGTGGTTTCGGAAGAACCAATTTGGCGAATGTGTACCGCAGCTTAGGTGAAATCGACAAAGCGGCCGAGCTGTATAAACAAGCGATCAGCATCGAACCCTATTTCGAAAATAGCTACGTTAACCTAGCAGATTTGTATCGCCACCTAGGTAAAGAAGAAGCGGCGCTCACGGTGCTACAACAAGGGATGAAAGCTCAACCTAAATCCAGCACATTACCATACAGCGCAGGTCTTTCTTTGTTGCGTCAAGGCAAAGCTGATGAAGCGAAAAAGCTACTTAGACGCGCCGCAGAAATTGGTGAAACTAATGCTCATTATTGGTACGTGTACGGTCTAGCTTTAGAAAAAAGCGATGTTCTAGAAGCCAGTAAAGCGTTGCATACAGCATTTGAAGTCGGTGGCAATCCACAACACTTGTATGCTCAATGCGAGGTTCTAGCGAGAAATCATAAAAAAGGCGCTGTCGCTTTTGCTTTCGACAGGTGCATACAAGAGCTTAGTCACTATGCGCCTAAACAAGCTATTAATCAGCTTAAAGCCTCTATTGTCGGGGTCAATAGAAGCTAATTACCAAAAGTGGAGCTTTTATCGCTCCACTTTTTCTTACTTGGTTTAATCAGCGTCTTTCGCTAATCTCAGCCCCATATCGGACATGATGACTGACTGGCTAGCAAAATCGCGACGATAGTTTTCGGATTCGTCAGCATCATAGGCAAAGCTACCACCTCGTACAGACTTGTGTGCAAGGCTTTCTTTTTCATCTTTTGCGTTTACCGGATTATCACTTGGTGCTGATTTGTAATAACCTTCATCAAACGCATCAATAACAAACTCACCAACATTACCCGTCATATCGTATAAGCCAAGCTCATTCGGTTTTTTCTGACCTACCTTGTGTGCCTTATTGTTTGAGTTACTGGCATACCAGGCAACGTCGTTAATATCATCAGACCCCGCGTAAGTGAATCCTTGACTTAGATTCCCCCCTTTCGCTGCAAACTCCCATTCTGCTTCGGTGGGTAAACGATAGTGCTCTCCCGTTTTTTCATTCAATTTCTTTATAAAATAATTGGCTTGTTGCCAGCTAATGTTATTCACGGGCGTATTTGGGTTTCTAAAATAACTCAGAGAAGAGCCTGTAACCGATTCGAATAACTCTTGGGTTACCTCAAATTTTGCCAAATAGAAATCTTCCACGCGAACGGTGCGGGCCGGGCGCTCGGATTTATTTGCTGATGGATTATCCGAGCCCATCGTAAATTGTCCGCCTTCAATAAGAACCATATCTTGATCGATTTTTTGAGCAAGAGGGCTAGGTTGTGTTGTTGCACATCCAGTCATAATTAGCGAAATCGAAATAGTGGCACCAAGGTAAAGAGTATTACTTTTGGAATGCTTCATAGGGGAGCTCCATCAACATTTATGATCAAAAAATTTTATCAGGCAAGTCTATGAAAAACAGTTATACACACTATAACAAGCGCCACGAATAATTGAACATTATCATCACACTAGGCGATTAACTTAATGATTAGTCTTAACGCCGTTGGGCGCAGGCTAGCAACTAAGAAGGTGATGAATGCACATAACTCAAGGTCCGCAGTTCAATGGAAAAGCTTCCAAGCGATTACATGTCATGGCGAAACCTATCGGTGCAGTGTGCAATATCGATTGCACCTATTGTTACTACCTAAGCAAACAAGATTTACTTGAGTACAAGCCAGGCTGCTCACCAGTCATGGATGAGGAAACGCTAGAGACCTATATCCGTCAATATATAGCGGGACAAAATACACCTGAAATTATTTTCTCTTGGCAGGGTGGTGAGCCGACAATGCTAGGTTTGGATTATTTCAAGACAATTGTTGAGCTACAGAATAAATACCGTCCCGATGGTATTACGATCTCCAATGATCTCCAGACTAATGGCACACTGCTTAACGATGAATGGTGTGAGTTTTTAAAGGCGAACAACTTTCTCGTCGGTTTAAGCATTGATGGTCCAGAAATGATGCACAACGCTTATCGAACAAACCGAGCTGGTAGAGGCACACTCCGGCAAGTTATGAATGCGGTTGAACTATTACATAAGCACGAAGTAAAGTTTGCTACGCTCACTTGTGTTAACAACTTGACCAGCCGTAACCCACTTGAAGTGTACCGATTCTTGCGAGATGAAGTACGCTCCCCTCAAATGCAGTTTATTCCAATAGTTGAGCAGAAAACATTCAGAACAACCGCCCCTCAAACTTGGGAGCCAAACGAGCAACTAAAGCAAGGAGATAAACGGTTGATCCCAGGTCATAACGATGCCGTTGTTGAGCCTTTTTGCGTTGCGGATGAAGCATGGGGAAATTTTCTGATCGCGATTTTCAATGAATGGGTTTTACACGATATCGGCAACGTGTTTGTGCAGTACTTTGAAGCCAGTATCGAAACCTGGATGGGCAGAAAAAAACCACTGTGTACGTTAGGTGAAATCTGCGGGAAGGGCTTAGCAATGGAGCCTAATGGTGATGTGTTTGCGTGTGATCATTACGTGTACCCAGAATATAAGGTTGGAAACATTCATCACGAAAAGCTCGATACGCTCGCTTATAGCTCTGAGCAGCAGAAATTTGGGTTTGCTAAAAGTCGTACGCTGCCCCAACAGTGCCTTCAATGTGATTATCAATTTGCATGTTTTGGAGAATGTCCCAAAAACCGTTTTATCCGTACTAGGCAAGGTGAGCCTGGTCTTAATTATCTCTGCGCGGGTTGGAAGAAGTTTTTTACCTATGTTGATCAGTCGATGGCGTACATCTTACGAGCGACAGGTAACCCAGTGGTTCACGGTAAATACAGTGACCAGATTCTACGCCAGCAAGCTACTCAAACACAGACTGTGTTTGAAATGAAGTTTTAAGATAGTCACTACGCCTGCTACAGGCCCGGAAATGAAAGAATATAGGTTATTGAATGCAAAAAATTAAGCTGCTCTCTAAATCATTACTCGTGATCTCGATCGGCATTGCTACGAGTCAAGCCGTGGTGGCACAAGAAACAACATTGCTAGACCCAGATCAAGTATCGCCGACAACGGTTGTCACTCCACAAGAAGCTCAAATGACACCGGCGCAACGAGTCGAAAAGCTGTCTTATGATGCGCAAAATAAAAAGTTGTCTTCAGAAAAACGTATTGATGCTTTACGTGAGTTAGCCAACTATCCAAGCCAAAATGCATTGGTTGCAGTTGCGCGTGGGTTGCAGGATGAAGATGCAGGTATTCGCGAAGCTGCGATCGTGGGAGCACAGCCATATATGATTGAGCACCGTTGGCGTTTGATTTCACCATTATTGAGTGATGACGCCGCCATGGTGCGAATTACAGCAGCGATTAACCTCGTTCGAGATTACGCCAATTTGAGTTCGGAGCAACAGCAGTCACTTGAGGGGCCTGTTTCAGAGCTGACAGCACACTTGTCCAGTAAGAACGATAATGTTTCCAAGTTATTACTTGCAGACGTTTACCGTTGGCATCGTGATTGGGATAAAGCGGCGCTGATATACCCAGAGTTAACTAAGCTTGAGCCAAACAACCCTCAAGTTTGGTTAAGCTACGCAGACAACTTCCGAGCGCAACAGCTAGACCAAAAAGCTATCAACGTGCTTGACGAGGGTATCAAGCTAAATTCAGAAGATGCCTCGCTGCATTATTCTAAATCTCTCGCTTTGGTTAGATTAGACAAAAAGAAAGAAGCGGCGTTTGAAATAGACAAAGCTGCGACGATGGCAAAGACGAACAGTTACTTTTGGTACTTAAATGGTGTTCTGCAAGAAGAGTTAGACTTGAAGAAGTCTGTCAACGCTTTTGAGCAAGCGTATTTGATATCCGGTGCTCCAGAACAATTGTATGCCGTGTGTGACATCTATGTTAGATACGGCAACCCTAAAACGGATGACTGCTTAACAGAGCTAACGAAGGTCGCTCCCGACTATGTTATTGAAGAGCTCAATCAGAAAAAGGGACGTAAAAGTGCCTCTACATCAGTTGAAGCCAATGAATTTAAACTCTAATCGTTAAATTCCATGTTTCTATTTTAATAAAATAGTGGACTAGATTGGTGACATTGTCACTTTTGGGTGGCCGTTGGATATGTCAGTTCAATATGCGCCTGTTTCAATTGAACTATACTTTTGATTGGATTCGCACCTAGCACCTCAATATAAGGAATTAAGATGGCTATAAAGTTAAAGGCGATTGTCTTAGCAACAGGTTTTGCTCTGTCTAGTTACGCTGTTGCTGCTGATATGCAAGATCCACTTCCGTCATGGAACAACACTGACGCTAAGCAAGCTATTATGGCGTTTGTTACGAAAACAACGACCCAAGGTTCGGATTCCTATGTGCCTGAAAGCCAACGAATCGCGACGTTTGATAATGATGGAACACTTTGGGCAGAAAAGCCTGTTTATCTACAGTTGTTTTTTGCGATCGATAGAGTAAAAGAAATGGCCTCTGAGCATCCTGATTGGAAGACAACCGAACCCTTTGCTTCCGCATTAAAAGGTGACATGGAGGGGATTGGTAAACAAGGACTCGAAGGTGTAATGAAGCTTGTTATGGCAACCCATTCTGGAATGTCTACTGAACAGTTTCATCAAGAAGTTAAGGAATGGTTGAAAACGGCTGTCCATCCAACAACGGGTAGACCATACACTGAAATGGTCTATCAACCTATGCTCGAACTGCTCGACTATTTAAGAGCGAACGACTATCAGACCTACATCGTTTCTGGAGGCGGAATTGAATTTATGCGCGTTTGGGCGCCGGAAGTATACGGCATTCCAACGCAAAACATCGTGGGAACGACGTTAAAGGCGGAATATCAAAGTGTTGATGGAAAACCTACCATCCAACGTATGCCGGAAATAGACTTTGTCAATGACAAAGCAGTAAAGCCTGTGACGATCCAAAACTTCATTGGCAAACGTCCGGTAATGGCGTTTGGTAATTCTGATGGTGATTTACAGATGTTAGAGTGGACGAAAGCAGGTTCAGGTCCAAGATTTTCTGCGATTATCCATCACACGGATGACAAGCGCGAATGGGCGTATGATAAAGATTCTCATGTTGGTAAGTTAGATAAATCGTTTAAAGTAGGTGAAGAGCAAGGTTGGCTATTTGTCGATATGAAACAAGATTGGAATCAAGTGTTTAAAGAGAGCACTAAATGATAATCTTTGTTTGACCATAAATTGCTGCAACCAAACAATTGCAACGAAATAAAAGGCCTCACAATTGAGGCCTTAGTTAATTCCACAGTAGCTTCGATACCTAGGGTCTAGTTTCTAGGTTGCTGTGTCATTGTTTCTACCACTTTTTCAATACTTAACGAGCTACCTTTCGTTGCAGGGAACTCCTTAAATGTCTCTAGGAACTTACGCACGATAGCTTGAGCAGGAACGAACATCCACATTTGATCAGCGTAAAAATGTCTGACGTAAAGTGCTGCATCTGGACCGACCTCAAATGGATCCATACGAAGGTTTACAATCAAGGGCCAACTAGGTGTTTTGCGGTATGCCTCATTAATGGCACCCTCCATAATACTGAAGTGGATCTTCCAGTCTTTATAACGAACGGCGTTTAAATTACCACCAGCATCGAAGTAAAAGATTTCTTTGCGTGCGCCTTCATCAGCTTTACCAGTCAGCAGATCAAGTTGGTTGTAGCCATCTAAATGTGCTTTAAAGGTTTTGCCCGCTGCTTTATGACCCTTCAATAGTTTTTCTTTCACATCTGGTTCGCCCACAGCTGCGAGTAGAGTTGGCATCCAGTCTTCTTGTGAAAAGATATCGTTGATAACCGTTCCTGGTTTAATGTTTCCAGGCCAGCGTACCATCATCGGAACGCGGAATCCGCCTTCCCAAGTCGTACCTTTTTCGCCCTTGAACGGTGTAGTACCACCATCTGGCCAGGTAAATTTCTCAGCGCCATTATCGGTACTAAAAACAACAATGGTGTTATCTGCTACGCCTAGCTCTTCAAGTTTATCAAGCATCACACCTACTTGATCATCTAGGTCCATCATGCCATCGGCGTATAAGCCGTAACCTGACTTCCCTTGATATTCTTCACTCAAATGTGTCCAGACGTGCATACGGGTTGAGTTATGCCAAATAAAGAATGGTTTGTCTTCTTTTACTGCTTTTTCCATAAATGCCAAGCTAGCATCCATGAACTCTCGGTCTACGTTTTCCATACGCTTACGAGTAAGGGGACCTGTGTCCTCGATTTTGCCATCCGCAGTCGCCTTCAACACGCCTCGAGGTCCGAATTTTTTACGAAACTCTGGATCTTTTGGATAAAACTCAGACTCAGGCTCTTCTTCCGCGTTTAAATGGTATAGGTTACCAAAGAACTCATCAAACCCATGGTTAGTTGGTAGGTGCTCATCTTGATCACCAAGGTGGTTTTTACCAAACTGACCAGACACATAGCCGTGATTTTTAAGTAACTCTGCGATAGTAGGATCTTTCGATTGAATACCCTCTTTTGCGCCGGGCATACCAATAGTCAATAGACCGGTACGAAACGGATGTTGACCCAGAATAAATGAGGCTCGTCCGGCAGTACAACTCTGTTGTGCGTAAGCGTCTGTGAAAATGGCACCTTCATTGGCGATTTTATCAATGTTAGGAGTCTTCCCTCCCATCATACCATTGTGATACGCACTAATGTTGTATACACCTACATCGTCACCCCAGAACACAAGGATGTTGGGCTTATCGGCAGCAAAGGCTGTGGACGCAGCTAATGTACCGACCAATGCCATTACCTTTTTAATCGAGTTTCGCATGAAAATCCTCCGCGATAAATGAATCCATTATCGTTATATAACGTTACTAATTGTGTTCATCATGGCGAAGTCGAGTGAGATGACACCAAATGAGACAATGTAGTCAGTTGAATATAGTAGAGGTTTTTTGTTGCTTCCAAGTAATCCCTGTTTTTCAAAAATGTTAACTAACATGGACTAGACTTTAGTGTGTTTTAAGTGTGATAAGACGCACTTACAGGATTGAATTTCAATGAAAGGCGACACTATGAAAAATAAACTAGCAACTATCCTGTTTCTATGTATCCCGTTAGAAGTGGTTGCGGAAGAGACACCAAATGTCGTGGTAATGTTGGTTGATAACCTTGGGTGGGGGGAACTAAGTTCCTATGGGAGTACCAGAGGTGTTGAAACTAAAAACTTAGATCAACTTGCTAGAGAAGGTGTACGCCTTACTAATTTTAATGTGGAACCGCAATGCACGCCAACTCGCTCCTCATTCATGACGGGGAGGCGAGCGCTTAGATCTGGGACAGATAAGGTTGTTTGGGGAGTGCCTTACGGTATGGTGAACTGGGAGATAACCATTGCAGAGAAGTTTAAGGAACAAGGATATAACACGAGCCTTTACGGGAAATGGCATTTGGGAGACCAAAAAGGGCGCTTTCCAACGGATCAAGGCTTTGATGAATGGTATGGCATTGCAAATACGACGGATGAGTCAGAATATAGCTCTCAACCCGGTTATAAAGCTATATTACCTAAACCTCAAATCCTTTCAGCTAGAGCAGGGCAGGATCCTAAAGGGGTCAAAGAATATAATTTGGACTCACGTAGAACGATTGACAGTGAGCTAGTTGAACATGCCACAGATTTTATAAATCGAAATGTGAAAGAGAATAAGCCATTTTTCTCTGTAATTACTTTTACTCAACCACATTTACCGACGCTACCTCATCCTGATTTTATTGGTAAAACAGGCAAAGGAAATTACTCAGATGTGTTAGCTGAGATAGATTTTCGAGCTGGGCAAGTTATTGGTGCAATAGAAAAAGCAGGAATTAAAGACAATACACTAGTGATTTGGTTTTCTGACAACGGTCCAGAGTGGCATATGCCATACCAAGGCTCTAGCGGACCATGGCGTGGTGCGTACTTTACGGCTCTTGAAGGCTCTCTCCGAACACCATTTATTGCCTCTTGGCCTAACCACATCAAACCGGGCAGAGTGAGTGATGAAATTATCCATGTTGTGGATCTATTTGCCTCACTTTCTCATGTCGGTGGATACAAATTACCAAGCGATAGAACAATAGATAGTATTGATCAGTGGGCCTTTTTAAAGGGAGATATTGAAAAGTCTAATCGAGATGGTTTTATCGTTAACAATGGCTCTGAAACCTACGCTTATAAGTGGGAAAATTACAAGATGCACTTTATTGATCAAGATATCATGCCGGAGAAAGGGCGCCCATTACAGATCCCTGAAATATACAATTTGATTGATGACCCTAAAGAGGAGTTTGATTTAAGAAATAATGCCACATGGTTATTTCCTATCATGATAGGAAAGAGAGTAAAGTTTGAATCTTCCGTTGCAACAAGCTGCGATACGATTCCTTTCCCTGCTCCATTTGGATATAAGCCCGATTGTAGCAAGGGGAATTTCAATCAATTTCCAGTGGATGGGTTACGCCAGAAGTAGTTTACCCCAATGGCTCTTTCTCGCATACATGAGGTATGTTTTTGGTTCAATATCTCATTAGAGCCATTTAGGGCCATGTTTTTTCTAGTTTCATTTGAACAGTCACATTCGTCGACCATACTTAAAGTTCGTTGTTTCATATGGGGCGAATTATGCAGCCAATACTCTACATTCAAGTCGGTAATGTTCTTTGGGCGGTTTTAAGTGACGGTTCTTGGATCCAAATGTTGCCTAACGAACAATTAGTTCCAGAAGTAGAGGTGGTTGTTCTTAATACTGACATTCTCGATATTGCATTTAATGAAGATACAACAAGTGAGGATGAATCGAGTTCGAATGATCTTTTAATTGCTTCTCAAAACGGTATTGAATCCACTTTTAATCAGAGCGTTCGAGATTTTAGTGAGTCTTCTGGTGGGTTAAGTTTTGTTGCCTATATTCGCGCTGTTTTACCTGAGCAACTCGTTTCTAATGGCTATGTTACTAGGCCAGCAGTGCAAGAAAGAGAGAACCCAACTTCTGAGACTCAGGCTCCTGAGCGGTTGAATCCCGATGCTATATTAACGGTGGATATTCTTGATGGCGGTGATGGATACGAAAACCAGTTTGAAGTTCCTAGCGTCACGATTCAAGGTGACGCACTCAAGATAAGCGATGAGTGGCTTGTTACTATCACCATTACCGACAGTCTCAATAATTCCATTACTGTTACAACGACCGTAGAGAACGAGTCTTATACCCTATCAGGCGTTGATCTGTCTTCTCTTGCCGAAGGGCCGCTTACGGTGACTTCTGTGGTTTCTGACATTTATGGCAATAACCTGAACGCTGTCGATACGACCATTAAAGATACACTTGCAACGGTGAACGTCAATTTTGATGGTGGAGGGGATGAGTATTTAAATCAGTACGAAATCGCGACTACTCGCCTCGAAGGGACGATTGAAAACATTGAAGATGGCCAGCGTATCCAAGTTACGGTAACCGACTCGTTAGGAGCGGTCATAAACTTAGAAACGGTGGTGACTGGTGGAAGTTGGTCTCTGGACGACGTTGACCTTTCTGGATTGTCTGAAGGTACGCTGACAGTTGTTGCTGAGAGTATAGATATAGCGGGCAACCCTGCAACCAGTGAAAACACCATCATCAAAGATACGCTCGCAAGTGTGACGGTGGACGTTGACGATGGCGGATACGGCTATTTAAACATTGAAGAGCGCCAATCTGTCACTTTGTCAGGGCAAGTCAGTGATGTTGAAAATGGTCAGACGGTTTCTGTCACGGTTCAAGACAGCTCAGGGGTGATGCTCTCGTTCAATGCCGTTGTCGTTGATGGTATGTGGCAAGTCGAAGGGGCAAACTTATCCACGTTAGCCGATGGGGCGTTAACCGTATCTGCCTCCGTGAATGATGTGGCGGGCAACCAAGCGAAAGCGATGGATGAGGCTACGACCATAGATGCCACAGCTCCCACCATTGATATCGATACGGATTTTTATATTAGCGGTGGTCTTGCCATTGATGATTTCCGTGAGGGTATAGTCACGGAAATGAGAGGGACAACCAGTGGTGTAGAGCAAGGTCTGGCAGTGACGATTCGGGTAAGTGACGGAGACAGCACGCTGAATTTTACTGGCCTTGTTGATGCGTCAGGCTCGTGGACAGTAACTGGAATTGACGTAAACACTCTCAATTTAAACAACACGTGGACCATTGAAGCAGAAGTGTTGGATGCCGCCGGCAACCACGCGGTAGATACCATGCCGACAATAGTGCTACCCGGTTCAACGGTATTTTCTGAAAACATCGTTGGATTTTTTGGTGAGCAAAGCAGCTCGGCAGCCATCAACATAGAAAATGGTGTGCCAGCACTGCATGCAGAGCAACCAAGTTTGAGCGCGCTTACATCGGTCGGTCAATCTATTAATGTTGTTGTTGCAGAAGATGGGTTGAGCTTACAAGGAACATCGACTGACGACCGATTAGTTTTCTTAGCAGAGGTCAATGATGATGGTACGGTTCAAATTACTTTTTATGAAGCGATTGATCATGGTGTAGGTCAAGATGAGCTGGTGACTAACGTATTGGTTGAAAGCACTCAAAGTGATGCTGATGGTACACAAGAGACGGTTGTGGCACTGTTAACGATTACTATTTATGACTCTGAACCGGTGATTAGAGATGACACATACTCAGTCGTAGAAGATCAAACAATTACGGGCAATCTACTTGAAAATGATATTGATCTTGATGGAGCACTTTATGTGAAATTTGTAGAGGCTGGCGGGGAGCAGAAGTCAATTCTAGAGGGGGGATCCGTAAGTTATAGTTTAGAAAAAGGCGAATTAACCGTATTTTCTGATGGCTCTTGGCAGTTTGATGCAGGTCGAAACCTAGATCATTCGGTCGAGCAAAGTGTTTCTTTCAGCTATTTAGCTGCAGATGACTCCCAAGACTATGGCTTGGCTAACGCGACGATTGATATTAGTGATGGACAAGCAGGTTACGTAGGCAATGCGACTATAGACGTAACAGAAGTCCCTTTGGATGGCCCGATATTGAACTTTGAAGGAACTGTTAATATTGTCGCGGGATCTGACAATCCGGATCCGAGTAGTTTGTATTTCGGTGGGTCATCTATTACTAAGTTAGACGCATTAGGGCTTACAAGCTCAGTCTCTGATAATGAGCTTAGCTACACGTTAAGCTCCAGTGGAAAGCAAATTACAGCATTTGCCAATGGTGTCACTGTATTTACGTTAACATTGAGTGGCGTTGAATCGGGTAACGATGTATTAGCTTCAATTTCGCTTACTCTTGAGCACCCTATCGATCAATTCAATAGCAGTGATACGGTCACTTTCCCGTTGACCATTGGTGGCGTAGATTTAGATGCCACACCGCTTGTAGAGAATGAAATTGACTATGTTCTAAAGGATGGCGCAGACCCAACTTTAAATAATTTGAATGGGGTAGAAGTAAAAGAATCTGATCTCGCAAATGGAGGTGTGTTGAGCTCAGGGAATTTTCAAGTTGAGGTTGGCAGTGATTACCTCGAATCTTTGTCGTTCATCGTCTCTGAACAACCCTTGTTGACGAGTGGTGAACAAGTTGTGCTTTATCAAGTCTCTGCGGATGGCAAAACACTTGATGGTTATATTCTTGACGAAGATGGGCAAACTCAGATTCCTATCTTTCAAGCTATCCTCAATGCTTCATTACCTATTGATGCAAATGGCGACATTACCTACTCCTTTGAGCTTTTTCAGGCTCTCGACCAACAAGAAAATACTGATCCAAACGTACCTCTCGTTGTTACTGCAATCGACTCAGACCAAGATAACACGTCGGTCGTTTTAGACATTAATGTTATAGATAACGACAATGGACAAGCGCTAATCAATAGTGGCAATGTCGAGTTAACCGAAACACCTGTCGATACAAACATTGCTCCTGATGGGGTTTCAGCCATAGCGAATACGGATGTGATAGTTACGTCATCATTCGATCCGATTGTGTATCTGGGTGTTGACATAAATGATGGAGATACTGTCAAAACTACACTTGGTGATGCTGTTACTTATAACGGAGAGGCTGTCACTTGGTACGATAACAATGATGGAAGCTTTGACGCAATTTCTGACACTGGAGACGTTATATTTAGGGTCACGTTACCTAGTGACTTCTCTTTGCCATCAAATGATACGTCTACCGTTAATGTAACTGTAGAGCTTTATCACTCGCTTGACCATGTTTTAGGTGATGGGACGCAATTGTCGATCTCTATGCCCATCGTAGCGAGAGATTCTGATGGAAGCGAGATCTCTACGGAGTCCAACATACAGGTCTATGATGGCTTGTTTCCGGAACTAGTAATTACAGAGGGAATCACAGTCAATGAAAGCGGGTTGAATGATGATTCGCTTGATTCTGGCATCGAGGGCTCGTCACCATCCATTACGCTAGTACAAGGTTCAGACTCTATCGCCAGTGTGAGCGTGAATATCGATATGTTCAATGCGCTCGGCTATAAAACAAGTAGTGGCAGCCTGGTTGCGCTTGATTCACCGGACTCGAATGGTTGGTTATATGCAAGAGATGAAAGCGAGCAAGACGTCTTTAGAATTAGATTTAATACCGATGGGACTGTCGAGTTTGATCTATACCGTGCACTTGAACACGATGAACCTGACGGTGTTCCAGCGGACGAGAACACATTAGAACTCAGTTTTTCAATTTATGCCGTTGATAAGGATGGCGACCAGTCTGAAGCTGAGATATATACCGTTAGTGTAGTGGATGATATCCCCGAAGACACAAGCTCACCAATAGAAATTGAACTTACCGAGGGGGATGAGTTTTCGGGAAACTGGTTTAGCAATAATGCCGACTTAATCAGTTCAGATGGCACGTTGATTTCAAGTTTGACCTATGCAGGTGAAACATACGATACGGCGAGTTCGGTATTTAGCAATGATGCTTGGACCATCGATTTAATCAATAGTAGTGATGGTAACTTAAAATATGGAACGCTGACTATTGCTCAAGATGGGACATTTACGCTAACTACCGAGCTTATTGTTAATACGCCTGTAGGTGGTTTGCTTGATGATCTAACGATAACTGTGACGGATGCAGACGGTGACCAAGCAAGCAGTGAAGCTCAATTAATTCTTGATGATGCTAGGGGCTTTATTCGAACCGTTAATGTAGATACGTTAGAAGATAATGGCGCGAATAATAGTGGAGACCCTACGCCAGTCGCGTTACCGATTAGAGTTTCTCCTGGGGATACGGAGAATAATGAGCGTGTTGAAGCGATAAGGATCTCTGTTGAATCTCTACAAGGAGGGGCTCTGTTTTTAGACGGAGCGCGCCTTGAAGATGATGATAATGACGGATTTATTAGTCTTTCTGGTACAGAGCTAATGGGGGTGGGTATATTCACTGTTCCAAATGGTGATCTCACTTATCAACCAGCACTAAACCTGTCGGGCAACACTATCAAAGTTTCGTTAGCAGTGTCTGCATTAATCGTATCTGATGTCGAACCAGATGGTTTTGTATTACAAGGCAATAATACGTTAAATGTTAACGTTTTACCGGTTGCAGATTTGCCAGAGTGGTCTAATGATTCGGACTTTTCTTATCAAAGTGTTGAAGATTCCGCTGAATCACTTTCACTCAAGATTGTTGCTGAAAAGTTTGACCAAGACGGTTCTGAAACGCTCCACTACCAAATTTCGAATATTCCAGATGGACTTATATTAACACTTAACGGAAGTGCTATTGAGGAAGGGAAAGCGTATAGCCAATCCGAGTTAGATCAAATTGAAATCACATCTAACGAAAACTTAGCCGGAAGATTTACTTTTGATGTAACGGCAGTAACGACTGAATCGGGTAGTGTGTTTGCCGATGAGCAAGATAAAACAGCGGAGATCACTGAGCAAGTTGTTATCGATATATCTCCAGATGCCGATGTGCCTACGCTGACCGTTAAAAACATTCAGGGGCTTGAAGACCAAGCGATTGACTTAAAAGATTACATCCTAGGGCGGCTCACTGACACAGATGGCTCGGAGTCTCTTTCTTATCGCATAGAAGTTCAAGATGGTTGGACATTGCCTGTCGGAGCTGGGATTACGCTTATCGGTATTAATACCTACCTAGTGACCTCCAATGCTCTAGCCAATTCAGAGGCGTTACTTCAACCAAAATCGGATATCAGCTCATTTACTGAATCTCTATCCCTTCAAGTAACCGCCATTTCAACAGAGTCGACTATTGATGGCTTAGCACCTCTTAATGAAACCGCCGAGAGCCAATCTGCAACCATTGACATTAAGCTAAAAGGCGTGGTCGATGAACCAATTGTCCTAGATGGTGGACAGGGGAATTGGCAATATGATCAAGCGACTAAAGTAATTAGTAATCTCTCTACGTTAGACGAAGATAACCTGATACAACTGGATTTTATCATCCAGACATCAGACGACGATCTATCAGAAGAAATTAATATCTTGCTTCAGAACATCCCTGTGGGAACACAACTGACAGATGTAAATGGTGACCCTATTGCTCT
The DNA here is from genome assembly GCF_033344415.1 of Vibrio sp. 1727. Lineage (NCBI taxonomy): Bacteria > Pseudomonadati > Pseudomonadota > Gammaproteobacteria > Vibrionales > Vibrionaceae > Vibrio > Vibrio sp. 1727. The sequence continues at coordinate 40,527 of NZ_JAWPOT010000020.1, read as the reverse complement.
TCCAATTGCATACGTGGACCCAATAACGGGGCCAGTTTATCAGGTCTCGAACGCTGTTCTTGAAAACACTTACCTCAAAACAGAGCAAGATTTTAGTGGAACACTGAGCATGGATGTTATCGTCGTTTCAACAGAGCCCGATGGTGATTCTGCTGAAACCCCTCTTAAAGTGGAAATGGAAATCTTACCTATTGTTGATCAAACTGACGGTCAAGAATTACAAAGCAATGGTATTGAGGACAATTTCATCACACTAAATCTTGAGCCTGTCGTTAATCAAGATATAGATTCTAGTGAGTCCTTGACAGGATACACCATTGTATCCATTCCAGATGGCTTAACACTTTACTTTGATGGTAATGCAGGAGAGGAAAGTAATTTACCGTTAGAACTCAATGAACTACTCGATGGTAGCTCGGCAACATTATCTGAGTTGTTAAACAGTGGACGAATCACTGTAAAAGCTAATGAAGACCTAAGTGGGACGTTTAGCCTGGAAGTTCAGTACGAAGTGACAGACACGTCTCCGACGATGGAGACTGATGTAAAGGCAATCAATGGCTCTTTGAGCGTCGTGGTTTCTGGAAAAGTGGATATTGGTAATGAAGATATTGACAAAACACGTTTAGAAGGCGCGACTGAAGTATTCACAAGTACGGATGGGTCTGCTGTTGACGTGAGTGGAGGCATTACATTTACAGAAGCGGATATTGATGGTTCAGAGTATCTCGATTACATCGTTTTACAGATACCGCAGGGTCAAGACCTCATTGTTACTCATCCGAATGGTGCTTCTCAAGATGCCGATGGGAACTGGCTGATTCCAATGGAAGGAATCACAAGTGATAGCGTGTTGGAAACCGCTCAAGATTTGCTTGCTGGCGCATCGATTTATAGCCCATCTAACACAGAGATACTTGATGTGAATGTGTTAGCGTATGTTCGAGATGGAACGGATGCTCAATACATCACAGGTCAGTTCCAAATTCAAATTACTGGCCATGAAGGAGATGGAGACCAGTGTGCTGATCCTGGTGAACCGGGAAGCGTTCAAAGTGGGGATATTGTAGGTAAAGAAGGTGAAGATGTCTCAATTGGGGCGTTTTTAAACCCTGATGTGGCGAGTAGTGATGATAACTTAGTTTCCTTCTTTGTCGCCGCAGATTCTTTACCTGAAGGAGTCGAGCTTACTGGCGAAGGTGTGATACCTGCTTATGATAATACGGGCAATCTGTTGGGTTATTCAATTTCTAGCGCTGGATTGTCTTCCTTGACGCTTACTGGCGTGGATGAGGACTTTGCTGGTTGCATTACTTTCAATTTAGAAGTGACAGAAACGGCCCCATGCGATGGTGACTCGAAAACAACCGCTCAGACCATTACGGTACAAATCTCTCCTGTTGTCGATGATATCGCGATAGCACCAAGCCAAGTTACGGTTCAAGAAGATACTATAACCAACCTGAATCTTGCTCTTGTATTGGGCGATAGTGAAGGGCCAATGCAGTCCATTACTGGAGAAGGTGACGCAGCGACTGGCCTTGAAAGTGTCAATTGGGTTTCTTTATCGGTGTCTGACGAGAATGCGCGGTTTACTGCCGTGGACCCGAGCCTACTCATTGACAACGGTGATGGAACATGGGTAGTGACAGATGTTACGCGTCTAAACGAAATTCAGTTAATCCCACCTGAAAACTACAGTGGAGAGCTTGTTATTTCCGTTGACGCAAACATTACTGATGAAGTCACGGGAAGTTGTTTAAGTACTGACAGTGCGAAAGATACTCAAACTAAATCAACAGAAGTTACCGTTACCATTGCCCCAGTGGTTGATAAAGCGGTTCTGGAAACAGAAGACGTAGTTGGTAATGAAGATAATTATATTTATTTAGGAAACTTATCTGCATCATTAATCGATCAAGATGGTTCTGAGTCGATGTCTTTGGTCATGACAGGAGTGCCAGACGGAGCCGTGTTGGTTTGGGACAATAATGGGACGTTCGAATTACTCCCTGATAACGGTTCAACGGATGGTGAGAGCAAGGAGTGGCAGCTAACTCAAGCACAACTTGATAAGGTTTACTTTCTACCGCCACTAGATTTTAGTGGGGATATTTCATTAACACTGCAAGCTATTACCCAAGAGTCTGGATCAAACGACTATAACTATACCACTTCTCAGTTCAACGTCGGCGTAAAACCGATTGGCGATGATGTATCGTTGAATACAACCTCTAACACGTTCACTGGAGATGAAGGTGATTCCATTTCGATTGACTTTTTAGCGAGCGGTTTTGAAACAAATAGCAACGAATATATAGAAGTGTCGATGTTGATCAAAGCAAGCTCTGAACCCTCTGCATTGGAAGGCTTAGGTAGGATTCGTATTGGAACTCAATTCTCATCCTTTACCTTCGATGACGCGGGCAATGCCGTGGCGACGGTATTAGTGCGAGCAAATGAAGTGTCAGGTTTGGAGTTCATTCCGAAGGATGCATTTGGAACGATGGATGTTGCTCTCAATGTTAGAACGTTTGATCAAGCGATAGTGTCAGAGACACTCGAAACCGATTTTGGAGATGTGCAAACTACCGATCTAACCATTGTTGTTACCCCTGAAGCTGATGAGCCAACACTAACGGCTGATTATCAGTCTATTGTGTCTGAAGCGTCTGGGAGTATTCCTTTGGGGTTGAGCATGAATTTAGTCAATCCTGCACCCGAAGAGTTTGGAAGTGTGGAGATTCGCGGATTACCAACAGATCTAGAGTTGAGTCATGGTGAAAGATTGAACGGCATTTATACTGTTGATCAAGAGAATGTCGCTGATCTTTCCATCGTTGGCGGGTTTAGCGGTGCAAGTGATTTTACGTTGTCGATAAAACCGATTGCAACACTGGGTGCTACAGTCGCAGAAGGTGCTGCTCAGACAGTCAATGTTACCTTAGTGGAAGAAGGGGGCCAAACATTACTTGCGACAGATGCTAATGATTTGCTTATTGGAGGAAGTGGCAGCGATGTATTCCAGTTTGACAGTTCAGGGCTCGGTAACGAGTTAAAGCCCTCGTACGATGTGATCAACGATTTCCAAATATCCGTTATTGGTGATGATAATGACACAATTGACATCGCCTCGATAATCACCGCTACCTCGATAACAGAAGTCGATAATAAGCTCGATTTAACAGAGAATGATGATGGCGTAACGCTTCACATAAAACCAGAAGAGACGGGGACAAAACAACAGATTCTTATGCAGGGCGTCACTCTCGATCAGCTTTACAAAGGTGACTCGACTGGCGTAGCCGAAGAAAATGTCTTACAGAAGATGATTGATGACAACAACTTGCTAGTAGGTGGTATGTCATGAAGCATCACTCATCCTCATCAAGTGAGCTGACTAACGATCCTTGGGGGCAATCGTTAACTTGGTTGATGCGTTATTTTGAGGTTAGACACCATACAAAAAAGGTGCTTTCTGGATTACCTCTTGTTGAGGGTAGATTGGATAGTGACTTATTCATCAGAGCCGCTGAACGAGCCGATCTTGAACTCACATTAATCGATTTAAAATCCACCGCAATGTTGAGCTTTCCATTGGTGGTAATCAATAGGAAGACGTTACAACCCGCTATTATATCTGAGCGACATAACAGCGATTATCAAGTCACGTTATTTAGTGAAGATCAAGGTGAAACGCAATACGTCACGAGCAAGGAACTGCATAATCAATTCCAGCCTCAAGCATGGCAAGTTTCTATGCGTCCAGAGCTGGACAAACGGATAAGTTCTATTCAAGCGGATTATAATGAACATTGGCTTTTCGCCGTAGTGAAAGAAATGTCTCCGTGGTATCGAGATCTTTTGATTGCCTCTTTCCTTATCAATACGCTAGCGCTAGTTATTCCGCTTTTCACTATGAACGTTTACGATCGTGTAGTGCCTAATCAAGCTTTCAGTACATTATGGGTTTTGGTCGCTGGTGTCTCCGTCATCATTATTTTTGATTGGCTATTGCGTAAAGCAAGGGGAGTTGTCACTGATACCGCGGGTAAGTACATCGATAACAAGCTTTCTTCGATACTTTTTTCTAAAGTTATGGGGATGAAACTTGAACACCGTCCTGCATCAGTCGGTGCATTCGCTCGACAACTACAAGATTTTGATAGTGTTCGCGATTTTTTTACTTCTGCATCTCTTGTGACCTTAGTTGATCTCCCATTTACGTTGTTATTTTTAGTCTTAATAGGTTGGCTAGGTGGGGCAATGATGTTCATACCTATTGCCGTCATGTTTACCCTGCTGATCCTTGGTTTTGCGGTAAAAGCAAAAATAGAACAATCACATACGGAAAGTGCTGCACTATCCATGAAGCGACAAGCTCACTTGTTTGATTCATTGTCCTCTTTAAAAGAGATTAAGCAAAATAACGCTACGGGAGAAGCACAAAAGCGTTGGGAGCAAACGGTATCCATGCTTTCTGATTGGCAAAATCAATCGCGAAACTGTTCGAATATCGTTGCTTACTCCATTCAATCTAGCCAGCAGATAATTACCGTAATGTTACTTGTAACAGGCGTGTACAGAATTTCTGAGGGATTGCTAAGCATGGGGGGGCTCATTGCTATTGTCATGCTTAGCGGTCGTGCTGCAGGGGCGATTAACCAGTTAGCTATGCTGTTACTTCGCTATCAACAGACAAAAACAGCGGTTGAAGGCTTAAATTCTATCATGTCTTTACCTCAGGAGGCGCAACGCAGTCAGGTCATTACGTCTGCCGAATTTACAGGGAATATACGTTTAGAAAACGTGAGCTTCCAATACCCAGATGTTGATATGCCATGTTTGAGAGATATTAATCTTACTATCAAGCAAGGCGAACGCGTTGGCGTTATTGGTAGTGCAGGAGCAGGAAAGTCTACACTCCTTTCTATTATTACCAATCAACTCAGTGCCTTACAGGGTAGCGTTTATTTTGATGACATTGACAGTCAGCTTTGGCCCGCCGAATTGATAAGAGAGAAAACGGGTTGGGTTGGCCAAGATTCGCATCTTATATACGGCAGCATTATGGAAAACATAGTATTAGGACATCATGTTATTGATCAAGAACGTTTACGCCGTGCGATAGAATTATCGGGTTTGAACCAGTACATGAGTCGCCTTCCTCATGGTCTAGAAACGCAAGTCGGAGAAGGAGGGCGTTATTTGTCGGGGGGGCAAAGGCAAGCTGTAGCGATTTCAAGAGCTTTTTATCGAAACCCAGCAGCATTAATTTTAGACGAGCCAACCAGTTCCTTAGACCAGCCTGCTGAGAATGCATTGTTTAATGCTCTCAAATCGTTGCCGCACTCGACGACGATGATTATTAGCTCTCATAAACATTCCTTATTATCGATTTGTGATCGAATTGTTGTGCTTGATAAAGGCACAATTTTGAGGGAAGGAGCGCCCCAAGAAATTTTTGCTAAACAACAGTCTAACACGAAGACGAACAGAGTACGCGCAGTATCAATTGTACGCGAAGGAGGTCAATGATGAGCACAGTTCGTTGGAGTAATGCTCATTTAGCAAACCGTTCGAGAACGTTGATTTGGTTGTCTGCCGCGTTAGTGCTGAGTGTGATTATTTGGGCCTCGTGGGCGAGGTTAGACGAAGTGGTTGTCGGCGAAGGAAAAGTTGTTCCTACTTTGTCTGTTCAGACGATTCAGAGCTTAGAGGGAGGCATTCTAAAGGAGTTACTTGTCATGCCTGGTGAAAGCGTCACTAAGGGGCAAACCATCGCCATTCTGGATGATACAAGGTTTAAGTCGACCTATTCGGAGACCTCTGAACAAGTTGAATCTTTGCTCGCCAGAAAGCAGAGGCTTCAAATTGAATTAGAAACGGTAAAAGTGAATAGCCTCCAACTGGATTGGAAACAACAAGTGAGTATCGAGCCTCAGCCATTTGATATTTCGATGACCGGCCACTCTGCCTATCTGAATGCCAAAGCAAACTATCTTGAGCGGTTGAGCCAACTGGAGTCTGAGCTGGAGGAGGCTAAATTGCGAATTGAGCAACAATCGCAAGCTTATCTAGATACCTTGAATACCATTCAAACACTAAAAAGCAGTCTGGTTATTGTCTCGAAAGAGCGAGATATGTTGAGAGAGGTGGTTTCTAGTGGCGCGGTGGCTGAAGTGGAATTATTAAAACTGAATAGAGACGTTATAAAGCTCAAAGGAGACATCGCGAGCTCACAAGCTGCTGCCCAAAAGCAAAGGGCTGTGTATTCTGAATCCATCGCAGATTATCGTGGTACTGCGCTTGCTTTTAGGGCAGAGGCACAAGGGCAGCTCAATGAAGTTGTGACGCAACTAGCGCAGCTCAATGAAAGTCGTCAGGCGATTGCGGATCAGTTGAATCGAACGCAGTTACTTTCTCCGGTCGATGGAACCATCAAAGATGTTTTTGTCAGAACCATCGGAGGTGTGGTTAAGCCGGGTGAGCCTATTTTAGAAATAGTCCCTCGTAATAGCACGTTAATCGTTGAAGCGAGAATTTCTCCTCAGAATATCGCCTTCATAAGGCCTGGCCTGCCGGCAACGGTAAAGTTGTCTGCCTATGACTTTGTCATTTACGGAGGCCTAGAAGGAGAAGTGACCTACGTAAGCGCCGATGCACTTCAAAATGAAGAGGGCAATGCCTACTACCGTGCCAACGTTACTTTCAAGGTTGATGATAAGTTTACGATCATCCCGGGAATGCAGGTTGTGGTAGACATTCTTACAGGAGAAAAAACAGTACTGAATTATTGGTTAAAACCTATATTACGTGCGAAAGAGAATTCGCTCAGAGAAAGATAGACATAAGGATATAAGATGCGGCTTAAATCAACGTTATTGGTCTTGTTTGCAGTATCATCGTCGCCAAACGCTTTGACTTTAGAAGAGTCAGTTACGTTATCTCTCGATAGCTCCCCCAGTTTGCTTGCTCGCTATTCTCGCTATGAGTCGATGGTACGAGACCGAAATGCCATAAATGGTTCATTTCTTCCTCAGGTTAATTTGTATGCAGCAGCAGGGTACGAAGGTACTCGATATAACAACGGAAACTACATCGACAGTGAAGATAGAACATTAGAAAGAACGGAGATGGGCGTAAGAATCTCCCAACTGTTATTTGATGGATTTAAAACAAGTGCTGATGTTGATCGCCTATCTTACGAGGCTGAAGCTGAACGCTTGGACTTATTGGCATCTGCGGAAAATGTTGCATTAGATACTGTCAGAGCGTATGTGGATGTTTTACATGCCCGAGAGTTGATGAAACTGACAGAAAGAAACCTAAATGAACACCAAGAGATCTACCGTTTCATTCTAGATAAAAAAGAAAAAGGTTTAACCAGCAACTCCGACTTAGCGCAGGTTTCTTCGCGTGTCGCGACAACACAGTCCTCATTGATTGCCGCCCAAAACAATCTTTCCGATGCTAGAACAAGATTTGTACGTTTGGTTGGTCGAGCGCCGCAAAACTTAGTTGAGCCTGTTTACCCGCAGGAATTGCTTCCGAATAAGCTTGACGAAGCACTCAAACAAGCGGTTAGGTTGCACCCATCCATACAGTCGGCGATGAAAGATTTAGAGGCGGCTCGACATGAAGTAAAAAGAGAAAAGGGGGATTACTACCCAGAGCTCAAGCTTGAGCTGTCAGCCAACAAAACAGACAACGTGGATAATATTGAAGGCATTAACGAAGATGCAAAGGTTATGCTGACGGTCAACTACGATCTTTTTAACGGCTTTTCTACAGACTCCCGAGTGGAGTCATCTGCCTGGCGAGTAGAGGAGGCGAGGGCTATTCGAGCAAATGCAGAACTAGATGCGAATGAAGGTGTAAGGCTGGCATGGGACGCACATACATTGCTTCAACAGCAAATGGAGTTTTTAAAAGTCAACGTTGATGCGGCGAAAGTAACTGAATTAGGGTACATCCAGCAGTTCAATGTAGGGCGACGCAGTTTGTTAGATGTATTAGATGCCAAAGTTGAAACGTTTGTTGCGAGACGGAACTATACCCGAACAAAGTACGATCATTTGGTTGCCACTTACCGTTTATTCAACTCGATGGGGATTCTGACTTATGCGTTGCGAGTTGAGTATCCAGAGAACTGGAAGGAGAACAATAATGGATAAATTCGCAGTGACGAGTCTTCTAGTTTTTATGTTAGCAGGCTGTGCTGAATCACCGAATACGACGTTGACCACTTACCAGTACAACGACCTTAAAGACAATGATAGTGATGGCGTGATAAACCAACGAGATAACTGCGCAGATACGCCAAAAGGTGTCGTTGTTGACAGTGAAGGCTGTGCGAATTGGGTCAACGACTCGCAGACACACCTGATCAGTTTTTTCTTTGCGATGGATGAGCATCAGGTAACGTCATCTCATGATATGCCGCTAAGCGAGTTGAAAGCATTGCTTCAGAGTAACCCAAATGCGCAAGTCATACTGATAGGAGACACAAGCCCTGAAGCGTCACTCGAATACAACAAAGCGTTGGCAAAGAAAAGAACGGCAGCTATACGAGAATTGCTAGTGAGAAACGGCATTCAAGACAATCGAATTGAAGAGCAAGAGTTTTATCAGAATACGGCATTGACGGTACAACTAAAAAAACGGGAAAGGCGCACAATTGCTGTTGTAAACACGAAAGCTGAAAGTACTGAACAAGCGTGGACTATATTTAGTTCGGACAGCGAGTTGACACCTAATTCGAAGTTGGAGTTGAATTATGAAAATTAAAGTCTTGCCTTTCCTTGCTCTAACTTCATGTTTGATTTCACCGCTGGCATTTTCTGACTCTGAGGCTCGAACATCGATTTTTGTCGAACCAGAGATACTAGAAACGATAGAAACATTGATAGATGAGCCACGTGTAAATGTAGCGCTTGCATCTCAGTCTGGTGGTTTTAACGACATGCTAAATGACGGAGCCTCTATTGCGATCACATCTAAGAAATGGTCAGATGAAAACATCTCCCGATTTCAACGAGAAAGAGGCCACAGGCCTACACGTTTGTTTTTAATGGCAAACGCTATTGTCGTAATCAATAGTCAAAAGAGTACGGTAGATAGTGTTTCCGTTAGTGAATTGAAACGCTGTGATGCAAATACGTATGCTTTCGGGGAGATGCGTTTAAGTAACCCAGATGTGAGCTCTAATGGTTGTCAATCATCGATTCAAATGCTTGATGAAGACCGATTGAAACGGGCTTTAAGCGACGACTTGTCAGCCAAAGCTTATATGCGATACTCCGATTTTAAATACTCAGAACAGTGGTCGAGCTACAAGGCTCTCTCTGTTCATCATAATGATGACTCATGCTCTTTGAGCACAGATTGCATCTATTCTCTTCGCTATCCATTTTCCGTGGTCTATTACGTTTATATAAATAAACAATTCGACACTAATCAGAAGATCAAAAAATCAAAGCTATTTGAACTCCTTACAACCGACAACAATACACAACAGATACGAAATGCTGGGTTTATTCCACTACCAAAAGCGCTTATTAAAAGAAATAGAGTGAAGTTAGGGCTAGATGAGCCAGTTGTTTTAAACGGGTATAAATAAACTTCATACGCCTAACTATGTGGGCTTGAGTGAACGTACCGTCCTAGGAAGTTTTGCCTTGCTGCTCATTTATCTTTGGTTAACCTTTGGTCAATTGAGTTGGTTGTAAGTGGTTTTGTTGGTAATTTTTCTATTATTGTGGCAAGTTTGCTTAAAACCACTTAAGTGAATTTAAGTCATGACACAAGAAGAAAGACTCGTAGCGCTCAGAGCGAAGCTGGAGCAGCAAAACAAAGTAACGTTGTCTGAAGTTTGTGAGTACTTTGGTATCTCGCGAGATTCAGCTCGCCGAGACTTAGTTAAGTTGAGTCAGCAACCTGGGTTACAAAGAATACGAGGTGGTGTCATGCTTGCGCCGATCTCTTCCCATACCGAGGCATACGCGAGTCGACCCGTGAGTGACGTTAAACATCGACTAGCTCAAGCTGCCGCAGCGTTGTTGGATGAGCGCGACCATCTTGTTATTGATACCAGCACCATTTTGTCTCTGCTCCCACTCTATGCAGGAAAAGCGCGTTGTGGAGAAAACAAGCTCAACGTTGTCACTAACAGCATTGATGTGCTGACCGCTGCTGAGACAAACTACACAATGGACGTTCATTTCTTAGGCGGACACTTTGACCCTTATGCCAGAGCAGTTTTAGGGGCGCAAGCAGAGCAGCAAATGCAGCATTATCACGTGAACAAAGCGTTCATTGGCGTGTGTGCATTGTCATCCCGAGGGCTGACAACAAATAGTTTGTTAGAAGCAACATTGAAACAAGCGATGATTGCTCAAGCTCAGCAGGTCATCGTCGTTTGTGAATCCCGAAAAATTGGTAGCGACAATTTCCACCACGTATGTGATTTGTCAAAGATCGACATCATTATTACCGATCATCCCCCTCAATCAGATTTTCAACAACTCCTCGATCACAATGATATTGAATGTATTGTTGTGTCACCGAAATAAGGAATCTTAGAATGGCTTACGATCCCGTAAAAACCGCTGTGATTGGTTACGGATATTCAGCAAAAACGTTTCATTTACCCTTCATTAAAGCGCTACCAAATTTAACGCTGAGCGCGATAAGCTCTCGTCAACAGGAGGCGGTTCAAAATGATTGGCCAGATGCTAAGTGGTTTTCTGATGCGAATACTTTACTCGATGATAGTGATGCAGAGCTCGTAATCATTACTGCGCCAAATGACGTACATTACGAACTTGCAAAGCGTGCGTTGAACAATGGGAAACACGTCATCGTCGAGAAACCGTTTGTTACTCGTATAGAAGACGGTAATGAACTTATCGCCTTGGCGGAAGAGAAAGGTCTAGTGCTGAGCGTTTTTCACAATAGACGTTGGGATGGAGATTTTCTCACGGTTAAATCTCTTATCGAACAAGGTAAGTTAGGTGATATAAAGCTGTTTGAGTCACACTTTGACCGTTACCGCCCTGAAGTTCGTCAACGATGGCGAGAGCAGGCTCAAGATGGCGGTGGTATTCTATTCGACCTTGCTCCTCATCTTCTCGATCAAGCATTGGTGTTGTTTGGCTTGCCAGATGCGATAGACGCACAATGTCGAATGATGCGTCCGGGCGCGACGACGATTGATTATTACAACTTGATACTTCATTACCCTGAGCATATTGTGCACTTGCATTCAAACTTGTATAGCCCAGAGCCGAATCTCCGCTACAAAGTATTGGGTACGGAAGCTAAATATGAAAAGTTTGGATTAGATCCTCAAGAGGGCTACTTAAAAGAAGGCCGTTTGCCGGAAAACGATGCTTGGTCGGAAGAAGATGAGGTGTTATACGGCGTCCGTTACGACGAAGACGGTGCGCAAACTATCAAAACGGAGAGAGGCGAGTACCAAGCTTACTTTGTTGGTGTGGCAGACGCCATTCGTTTGGGCACTGATAACCCGGTTCCTGCCGCTCAAGCAGTACAGAATATCGCTCTGATTGAGATGGCATTGGAAAGCAGTAAAACGGGTAAAACGATTCAGGTGAAACCATGAGTTTGACGCTTGAACTCGTGGCCCTGCAAGAGCATGAACTTCAGTTGGCGGAATTTAATCACCATATTGCGTGGTCTATCGGCCTCGCTCTAAAAGAAGAGGCTGAAGCTCGCGGCGCGGCTGTTGCTATTGAGGTTTACGGCTTTGGACAAACGCTATTTCAATACGCGATGGCAGGAACCTGCGCTGATCATTTAGATTGGGTCCGTAGGAAGCGAAACTCAGTATTAAGGTATGGCCACAGCTCTTACTATCTTTCTCTGTACAACAAGCAAAAGCAACGTGATTTCGAAAATCAGCCTCATCTCGATGCTCGTGAGTACTGTGCTCATGGTGGCGCGTTCCCAATTCGGCTTTCTGGGTCTGGTTTGGTTGGGGTTGTGACGGTATCGGGTTTACCGCAGTTAGATGATCATCAGCTAGTTGTGGATATATTAAAAACGATGATAGAGACAAAACCCTCTTAAACGCCAAATATGAAAGTAGCACGGTTCTTTATCGTGCTACTGAATTCTCTTTTTAGCTCATAAAGTGTTCTTTAATGTGAGCAAATATTAACATTGATCCCAACTTACTACCTGAAAATCAAATCAATTTCATATAACCTATACGCTCATTCATATAGAAAGCCTTCAAAGTTGGCCATTGGCAATGTCTTTTAGAAGAAAAGAAAAACTCAATCTTAGAAATCTTATTGTCACCCTATGTGTGTTCAGTGTGCTTGTCACTTTGATCAACGCATTCTACTCGATTTATCGTGTTCAAAGGGATCTCATCATCAATAACACGTTAGAATCAAACCGTGTTTACGCCCAAAAAATGTCTGAAATGACAGACTCTTTCATAGAAAGCTCAATGTCGCAGCTAAAATACAGTGCGAACGTGCTAAAAGACAAGATGCATGACGCTCAGCTTCTTGATAAAGAGGCTGAGAGATTAAGAACGCAAACCAAATCATTTAACTCTGTGGTTGTCGTTAATGCAAAAGGGGTTATTATTTCTGTATCACCTGAAACACTTCAGGTGAAAGGTGTAAGGTTAGTGGGTGAAAGAAAACGCCAATCTTTAAACGCTCAAGCACCAGTTGTTACTGAACCATTTATATCGCCCGCTGGAAATTACTTGTTAACCATCTCATACCCTATATTTTCTCAATCTAATGAATATTTAGGTTATATCGGCGGCACTATTTATCTAGAAAAAGAAAATATTCTCGCAGAGTTACTCAGCCAGCACGCATACAAAGATGGTTCTTTCCTTTACGTTGTCGATGAGAGTAACACTCTGATTTATCACCCAGATCAATCGAGGGTTGGTGAAGTAATCGACGATAATGAAGCAATCAAAGCGGTGACGATGGGGCAGAGCGGCAACAAAGAAATTGTTAACTCTCGCGGCGTCGAAATGCTTGCTGGTTATGCGCCAGTAAAGTCATCAGGATGGGGAATTGTTGCTCAGCGCCCGAAATCGATGACGTTATCTGTGCTAGATGAACAGATGTGGAATGTTTTCCTTAAGTCGATTCCAATTGGTTTATTAACTTTGTTGCTAATTTGGTTCTTGTCCCTTCTTATTTCTAGACCACTTTGGCAGTTAGCGGGTGCTGTGCGAGGTGTCGAAGAACATTCATCATCTATCGATGATCTCAAACTGGTTAAGTCTTGGTATTTTGAGGTCTCACATTTGAAGCTTAGTTTTCTTAAAGCATTTGGTATCGTGTCAAAAACCATTGATAAGCTGCAACTGGATACATTAACAGATTCGATGACTGGATTATTGAATCGACGTGGATTAGATAAAGTTCTTGGTTTGTTTAAGCAGGAAAATACCGCGTTCTCTGTTTTGGCGCTAGATATTGACCACTTTAAGAGCGTAAACGATAACTATGGCCATGACGTGGGTGACAACTTACTTAGAGAGTTTGCGCAGTTAATGAAAGACCAAGCTCGCTCTAATGATCACCTGTGTCGTTCTGGCGGTGAAGAGTTTATGATGTTTTTGGAAAAAACAGACGTAAACCACGCTATGGATGTTGCAGAGCGTATTAGACACAACGTGGAACAACATGACTTTCAGGTGGTTGGTAAGGTCACGGTTTCGTTGGGCGTTTCTCACTGGAAAGGCAATGACACACCAATTGAAGCGGTAATGAAAGACGCCGATAATGCACTGTATAAAGCGAAACATAATGGAAGAAATAGAACGGAGTTGGGTGACGACGCACAATAGATATTGCGCTTTATGCTGAACATAAAACGAGCCAGTGACTAATTTTTGCTGTTAATCGCTGGCGTAACCGCTACCAATTGCGCGAAACGGCAAGTTCAGCTCTAATTCTGGAATTTGTTTACCCACCCAAGCCGGGAATGTATTGCTATTTGGCCCTGGAAACAGCGTATATTCTTCAGCCCAAGGGTATTGGCTAATAACACTTTGTATTTTAGGGATAAGCTGGCGGGCCTTTTCACCTTGTATGGAGAGGATCTTTTCTGGTTTTGCACCATACCAATATCGATCTGGCGTCCCAGTTTGGTACTGATATAGAGCGGGTTGTCCGCGATTCACTCTCCAGCCGACTACTTCATACACTGTATATTCGTTCGCATTTTCAGGCTTTATTGCAAACCATGTATGAACGGCAAACCAGCCTCGCCAACCAAACGCGTCTGCGGCGTAAAACTCAATCACAGCATGCTTAACATTGGAAGGATCGGGTGCGATACCCGCAGGTTCTCTGCTAGCGGTACGCCAATCTCCTTGAGTGCATCCACCCAGCATAACCGCGATTGACATGAGCCAAATTTTTACATGGTGAGTAAAGTTGAGAGGGTCTTTCATTTATTGCTCCTAGACCAACCGATGCTGGTAACGCTCTATTGATTTTAGCTATAAAAACGTGGCAAGTCTGATTGTTGAAATCCTCTCCTTATTAAAAGAGAGAGGGAAGTTAGTGCCATAATTCAAGTTCATACGTAATAATAAGGTAAGCCGATTTGTAACATGTGGCATAGACGATGCCGTATTTCTCTAACTATTCGTCTAGTTGCGTATGAAAAAGTAAGAGGTTGTATGTATTCCTTACACGGCTAAATAAATTTAAAGCATTAAAAAACAGAGGTTTACAGTGGATTTTGACTGGTTGAGTGAGTTTGGGGCCCTCACATTGTCTCACATTTGCTTGTTTTGGGCGGAATTTTCATCGCTCATCTTTTTGCGCGTTTAGAGTCAGCGTTCAGCTATGGCACAATAGGCGCTCACAGAACAAGTGCTGTTTGGTCATGCAAATAGCAGAAAAATAACTAGAAATAGAATAATTAATGTTTAAATCAAAAAGTATACTCGCATTAAGCATGTTCGCATTTGGCTGTTTTGCCAATCAAGATAGCGAACCAACGTCCGTTGTGCTGAGCTATGGCGACTCCTCCATCAGTACTGATATTCAAGCCAATCGAAAATTTCATGTTGTCCGAGACAATGAAAGTGAGCACGTAGAATTTTCCGGCGGAATCACAAAGGAGTATTCCGATTATATTGTGAATATTCATATCATAAGAAAAAGCAATATACGCAGATCAAGCCGTGAGCTGAATACTACCGTATTGATGAACAGTGATCAGATTGGGAAGCCTTTAGTGATTGGCATTGAAAATGATGAGTTCACTAGTATCACTTTGCGTTAATGCTTAGTATTTATTGAATAGGAATGAGGAAATTGATGCTCTCAATACGCTGCTATCGCACCGAGGATGCCCCAACACTGTGGGCACTCTTTTACCATACTGTGCGAATCATTAATCGTCGTGATTATACGGAATCACAAGTTTCCGCTTGGGCACCATCAGATTTTGACCTCGATGTGTGGCAACGCAAAATGGACGATATTCAACCCTACGTCGCGGAGATAGAAGGGCAGGTCGTTGGCTATTGTGATTTGCAAGGTGACGGCTTGATTGATCATTTTTTTTGCCATCATGAATACCAAGGACAAGGTGTTGGTCGTGATTTGATGTCTTTTCTTTTTTCACAGGCGAAAGTACAGGGGATAAAACGACTGTATTCTGAAGTGAGTATTACCGCCCGACCTTTTTACGAGAAAATGGGTTTCACAGTTAAGTCTCGACAACGTGTTGAGGTTAGGGGAGAAACCTTAACTAACTTTATGATGGAAAAGTATATTTAACTTAAATAGTGAGCATTTAGTGAGCTTGAACACAGATATAAAATGTTTTCCAATGTGAAAACGAGTTCATTGATCTCGCACCAACGTTTTGTTTGAAAACAGTGTACATAATCTTCTCTGGAACGCCATTACCGCATTTCGTCTCTGAAGGCTTAAAAAACAGTCTGAAAGTTTTGGTTTTGCGGCGGGTAATAGCGTTCCAAACGCCAAATGTGTCTGGCTAACCATCTCAGGAAGAGAAGTAGTACTATGCGCCCTTATCTCAAATACGTTGTTCCAACATTGATACCATTGCTTGTTTGGTTGATGCCTCTCTCTGCGTTCCCATTTGATGGCATTACTATCGTCCAGCAAAGAGTGATTGCAATCTTCTTGCTTGCCGCACTTTGCTGGGTATTCGAGCCAATTCCAATCTACGCCACTTCGGTTGTGATCATTGTCCTAGAGCTATTGCTTGTATCAAATAAAGGTATTGTGCTCTTTCGTTTGCAAGAAGGGCAGCCACATTTTGGTGAGCTATTACAATATAACGAGATAATGGCGACCTTCGCTAGTCCGATTATCATGCTCTTCCTCGGCGGTTTCTTTTTGGCTATGGCGGCGACAAAGTACAGGTTAGATGTCAACTTAGCCCGAGTGTTACTCAAACCATTTGGACAAAAACCAAAGTTCGTTATGCTGGGGTTGATGCTGATCACAGCTGTTTTTTCCATGTTTATGTCAAACACCGCAACAACAGCGATGATGTTGTCCATTTTAACCCCTGTGATAGCAGTTTTCGGGCCTAAAGACCCAGGTCGAATTGCATTCGCTTTGTGTATTCCTGTTGCGGCCAACATTGGTGGCATTGGTACTCCAATCGGCACGCCACCGAATGCCATCGCCCTAAAATATTTGGTTGGTGACAACTTAATTACGTTTGGTGAATGGATGGTATTTGGTGTGCCATTCGTTATTGTGATGATGGCGTTAGCCTGGTTTCTGATTGGCTTTTTATATAAAGCCGAACAAACCACCATCGATCTGAACATTAAAAGCAAGTTTTTGAAAACACCCAAAGCAATAATGGTTTACGTCACCTTTGCCGGCACGATTATTCTTTGGTTGATGGGTTCTGCACATGGAATGAATTCTTACACAGTAGCATTAATTCCGGTCGCAGTGTTCTCATTGACGGGCATCATCAACAAAGAAGACTTGAAGAAAATCTCTTGGGATGTGCTTTGGTTGGTGTCAGGCGGTATTGCTCTGGGCCTTGCTCTAGATAAAACCGGGCTTGGGAAGCTGGTGGTACACAGCATTCCGTTTGATCAGTTCTCGCCATATGTTGTCTTGTTTGGTGCGGCTTTCTTGTGCTTGTTAATGGCAAACTTTATGTCGCATACAGCCACCGCAAACTTGCTGATGCCGATTATGGCTGCGTTAGGTACTTCTATGGCTTCGCTAACGCCTCTCGGCGGTGAAGTTACTCTGATCTTAGTCGTGACATTTGCTGCTTCACTCGGTATGTCGTTACCAATCAGTACGCCACCAAACGCGTTAGCTCATGCAACAGGGCATGTCGAGAGCGGCCAAATGGCTCGTATCGGTGCCGTGCTAGGCGTGATTGGCGTATTACTCAGTTTTGTGATGGTGTGGATTTTACATACTGTTGGGCATATTGGATAACCCATGTACGAAACGAAGTTAGACGCGTTAGTACAACGCTACTTTAATCACCTTGAACGCCGATTAACGGTTTTATCCGGGTCGGTGCTTATTGAGCAAGCTGGCTACAACGATCGCTTGTACTATGTGCTGTCGGGAGAACTGGCGGGGTATTACGCGGAAGATGACAAGAAACCGATTCAGGTATTTTCTGCGTCTCAAGGTGCGTTTATTGGCGTACATAGTTTCTTTTCTGGTACGTGGACTGCCTCTTCGACAGTGATTGCTCAAACCGATGTTGAATTGGCTTGGATACAGCGTGATACGCCCGCCGTGGAAGAGGCGACATACGGACCATTGACGACACAATTTATGCCTGTGATGGTTAACGAATTATCTCGTCGTCAACGGCGCGCAATGCAAGAGGCATTGGCTAAAGAAAAAGCACTACAAAAGCTTCATACCGCAGAGCAAATGACAACGTTGGGGCAGCTTGCAGCGGGTATTGCTCATGAGTTGAACAATGCGATAGGCGTGGTAAGCAGTAAATCAGAACGGCTAGAGACAGTTATCATGGAGCTGCTTGAAGAAGTTCATCCGGAAGCGAGTCAATTTTTTGATTTTGGTTTAATGCAAGGGCAGAAAGTCTCTTCTTGCGAAGCGAGAAAGCGGGGGCGCCACTTCGAAAAATACTACGGTTTAACCAAGGAGATTGCTCGTGATCTTGCACGCGCCGTTCCAAACAACTTCCTTTCAGAACATTGGCTAAAAAGACCAGAAGAAGCGATACGATTCTGGCAAATGGGGCGAGATCTTCATGACTTACGCATCGCCTCTAAACATACCGTTGGCATTGTGCGATCCGTAAAACAATTGGGGCGCACGGATATCGACTTGGATGAAGCGATTAACATCAATGATTCAATCAATCGCGCCTTAGCTCTATTGCAAAGTGACTTAAGACGAGTGAGTGTTCGTTTTAGCCCTGCGGATTTACCTGCTTTTATTGGTTCTCAAACCGAACTCGTCCAAGTTTGGGTAAATATCTTAAAGAATGCGTGCGATGCACTTGGTGAAACGGAGAAACCCGGTATCGAAATACATACTCGGGAGAGTAAGGGTAAAATTTTGGTCACGATTGCTAACAACGGACCAGAAATTGATGAAGCGACACGTAGAAAAATTTTCCGGCCAAACTTCACCACTAAAAAGGGGGGATTGTCGTTTGGTTTAGGGTTAGGTCTGTCGATTGTGAAGCGCATTATCGCCGGATATAACGGCTCTATTGTAGTGAAGAGCGACAGTGAAAAAACGATTTTTAGAATCAAGTTACCAGTAGAGGGTGAACATGGAGAAGCTTAATGTAATTTGCGTTGATGACCAACGAGAGGTACTAAGCGCGGTTCTACAAGATTTAGAGCCGTTAAATCAGTGGTTGAATATCGAAGACTGCGAATCAGCAGGTGAGGCTCTAGAACTGATGGATGAATTTGATGCAGAAGGCGAGATGATCGCATTGATTATTTCCGATCATGTGATGCCAGGTAAAACGGGAGTAGATCTGCTGACCGATGTATCAAAAGACGGTCGTTTTGGCTTTACGAGGAAAGTGCTTCTTACCGGGCAAGCGACGCACACCGATACGATTAATGCGATCAACTCCGCAGGCATTGACCGCTACTTTGAAAAACCATGGCAAGCAAGCCAATTAATAGAGTGCGTTAGAAACCTGGTGACCCAATATATCTTTGATGTGGGCTTAGATTACACTCAGTATCACGAACATTTAGATCAGAGTGTGGTGTTTGAACGCCTACGTTAATAGGGGGCATTAAGCTTTGTTTTCGTCACGGCCAGTTAGTGTCTGAAATCTATAGTGAATAGTTCAGCATGTTTAACGTGGCCGTGCGGAATATTGCTCTAGTATGCTTAACTCAACGAATAGCGGCTTGCACTGGCAACAGAAAGTGGCTTAGAGAACCAATAACCTTGCAGATAATCGACGCCCATTTCGGTAAAAAATTCACACATTTTGGCGTCTTCAATTCCCTCAATCACTACTTCAATATTATTTTCCTGGCACATAGTGATAAGAAACTTCAGATATTCTTGTGAAGAGCGGTTGGTTAGTGTTTTCCACGCCATCGACCTATCAATTTTGATTTGTGTCATCGGGAGGTCGAAGAAGCTATTTAATGAACTGTAACCAGATCCAAAGTCATCCAGAGAGAGTGCAAATCCTAGTTCCCTGAGGGTATTCAGAGGGGCAATGGCTGTCTGATTATTATCCAAAATAAACGTTTCTGTTAGTTCCAACACAATAGACTCAGGATCGACACCAACCTCATCCGCCATGGCTTTAATTCGCGCAGGGAATTCACTATTCATTAACTGGAGTACAGAAACATTCACGTTGACACGAACTTGGTTTTGGTAACGCTCACGGTAGTTTTTGATAAATTCACACGCTTTGGCAAAGACTTGATATCCGAGTTCGACAATCAAACCTTTGTTTTCTGCGACGGGGATGAATTCGTCTGGATAAATTTCGCCAAACTCTTTGCTACGCCAGCGAACCAGAGATTCGAAGCTCACTACTTTTGAGCTTTTGGCGTCAATAATTGGCTGAAACTTAACGCTTAATGTCTGTTTTTCAAGTGCACTTTTTAGACCTTGCTCAATAAAGAAATAACGGTCTACGGCATGCTGAGTTTTCTCACTGTAAACCGCAACACGGTCTTTATTCTGCTCGCTTGCGTACTGACAAGTTCGTGCTGCTTTACGTAATATTTCCTCTGCTGAGTGACTTGGATCTATGCAAGGATACAAACCAATACTAATGTTACTTCCTAAGTATTGGCCCTCTTCAATCACTGCCTCGTGGTAGGTTTCCTTTAAACTTTCGGCATAACTTTGCAGCGTTTCTACCGAGCATTCATCGTGAATCAAAATCGCAAAGTCATCATCATGTACGCGATATACAGAACTATTTGGAGAAGGTAGGTGACTGAGAGTTTGTAGCAATTTTTCCACTAACCCATCGACCAACTCGCTGCCATATTGATTTAAGTAAGATTTAATCTCTTCTATCTGAATGTAACAGATAGATGCACAAGAATCAGTGGCTCGCACACTATCTTCAATATCCAGCAAGAGATGGGCGCGATTAGCCATACCTGACGCATTGTCATGAAATGCGACTTGATGAATGTAGCTTTCCATCAGCTTGCGTTCAGAAATATCACGGTGGCTACCAACCATATAATGACCATGTTCTGTTTCTTTGGTCATGGCTACGCCTTCAATCCAGACGTACTGTCCATTGGGTTTACGCACGCGGTAGGTCGTTGTGACCCTCGTGTTGTTGGTAATGATGTGAGCATCGACCCGAGTGGAGAGTCTTTCTCGATCGAGAGGGTGAACAAGGTCTAACCATTGCTCTAAGCTGATTCGACCAGCGTTGATACCAAGCTGCTCATAAAAGCCCTTGTTATAAAATACCATGGTGCCAAACTCATCCATGTAAAAGAGGCCTTCGTTAAATACATCGAAGATATGAATGAATCGTTCTTCGACGATTTTTAGGAACTCTCGGTCACTATCTGAGACTTGTTGGTCAAATATGGTGGTCAAGATATTTCCTCCTCGAGCCTTTTAGCATCAGAGATGAGTGTTGGGGTTGATAACATAGAGTGGATCTGCTGGCGTACATTACAATCACAAAAGTGTCAGTTCAAATTGTTTGGCTATCATTTTATGCGCTACTAGGTTAATAACATACTAAGATTAGGCGGCTAATCATCGACATTTATAAAAAATAGTCAACAGTAAAAATCATTTATAAAATACAGTTATTGATGCCGTCCGCAATCTATAAATATTTATGAATAATTATCCTAAAGTTATTTTCAGTTGTGTCGGTATCAATGTGCTGTTTTCTAACGTCATTTGTATATATGCTATCTTGGATAAAACCATAATAACAAAAAGGACTTAATGAGCGCGACCGATTATTAATTGACAGGATGCTCATTAATTGTAATCAATTCAAATTTATTATCACGCCAAGTAATCAAATCTCTTATAATGCGGACGTTAATATCGAGTAAGCCTTCTTTATATGCAGTACGATCCGAAAAATTCAATCAAAATTGCGCTCGCTGATATCGGCGTTGGTATGTTTGTCACCGCGATAGAGCACAACAAGCGCGTCAATTTAGCCAATGCGGGGCGAATATCTAGCCCTGAAGGCATTAAGAAGCTTGCTACAAGTGGCGTAAAGTATGTTTGGGTAGATCAAACATTATCTTCGCAGCAGTGTGTCTTCAAGCCTGTAGATGAATCAACTGATGCCACTAAAGAGACGAGAGAGCAGAAACACTCAGATTTTAAGAGGGGTCAACGAACTTATCGTTCGAGAGACATCCAACACAAGCGAGCCAAAAAGCTGATCGCCGAAGCAAAAGATTTGGCGCAGAAACTATTGAATCAAACTTTTGAAGGAAAAATCATTGAAGTTGATGAAGTAGAAGCTTGGGCTGACGATGTCATTGAAAGTGTTTTGATTGACTCAGATGCGTTGCAGTGTGTCTCTGCACTCCGAAAAAAAGACTCTTATTTATTGGAACACTCCGTCAATGTCGCTTGTCTTTTAGTGTCATTCGGTAAGTACTTGGGCTTGGATAAGCCAACGCTAAAACAGCTTGCTGTAGGTGGCATTATTCATGATGTAGGTAAAATTAAAGTCGATGATAAGATCTTGCACAAGCCAGCGAAGCTAACGCCTGAAGAATTTGAACATATGAAGCTACATCAAGTGTTCGCAGGTGAGATTATCCTTCACGTAAAAGGACTTAGTGACGTAAGCCGTGATGTTTGTTTGATGCACCACGAGAAGTTAGATGGCAATGGTTATCCTAGAGGCTTGAAGGGGGAGGAGATTCCAATTCACGGCCGTATGAGCTGTATTGTAGATATCTACGATGCGCTAACGGCTGATCGCTGTTACAAAAAAGGCATGAGTTCTGCGGAAGCGTTTAAAATCTTGTTGAGTCTAACGCCATTTCATTTAGACGCCGACTTAGTTTACAAATTCATTAATTGCATTGGGATGTATCCCGTAGGCTCCATTGTCGAGTTGAACGATGGGCGTGTTGGTATTGTTTGGTCTTCAAATGAATCTCAAGCATTAAAGCCAGAAGTGAAATGTTTTTACTCCCGCAAGTATAAACGATACATTGATGTCACGATGGTGGATTTAAAAACGAGTGCGTACAAAATTGAAAGAGCGATCGCGCCTTCATCGTTAGAGATCGATCCTAAGCCTTTTTATGATTAAGAGAAATAGATAAGCTTATACAACAGGCTTTACATCCTTGCATGTAGATCGTATTTTATTTGCATAACTATCTATTAATTTTTTCTAAGTTATTTAGATGCAAGATGGTTATTAAGCCCTCGGCTTCATGGATAGAAACCGGGCGATAAAATAGTTCTACACAATGGGCTATAAACCTCATTTTGCTGGAAGGGATGCCAATGCAAATAGATACATGGATTTTTTACACTCTTGCCATTCTCGTGCTCACAGCTTCACCAGGACCAAGCTCACTGTTGTGTTTGAGTAAAGGAGTGAGTAGTGGGTTTCGTATTGCTTTCATGACTGCGCTTGGCAGTTTGTCTGCGATTACGATCATCCTTACGCTCTCATTTACCGGGCTGGGAGTTGTCATTGCTTCATCTGAGTTGGTTTTTAATATTATTAAATGGTGTGGTGCCGCTTATTTAATCTGGTTAGGTATTCAAGCGTTGCGCTCATCTCAGACAGATTTTAATAAAACGGCAACGACTCAAAGTTCCGCGACAGCGTTTAGCGCGTTCACTAGTGGTTTCATTGTTGGCGCTAGTAATCCCAAAGCGATAGTCTTTTTCACCGCTTTGTTTCCTCAATTCATAGAACCTTCCGCACCGCTACTGTCTCAATACGCGATTTTCGCGTCTACATTTGTGGTTTTTGAGCTTAGCTGGCTAACATTTTATGCATTGTTAGGGGTAAAAGCCTCCGATTGGTTGTTTGTCGCTGGAAGAGCGAAGTTGTTCAATCGTTTGACTGGTGGAGTATTTATTGGTGCAGGCGTGATGTTGTCGACGGCAAACCGATAAATAAGACAGACTTCGGTACGCAGTTAGGTTTTCCCATATAGTAAGTTGGAATGCGCTAATTTAGCTTTGTCTTATTTCCAGAATGGAAATAGACGTTTTGTTTATTTTCATTAGTGGCAACAGCCAAGCAGGAGTAAAATCACGTTACTCTTTAGGGGTAGAGCTCGTATTTTGTCTTGTGGGCTTGTGGTTACTTTGTAGGAATATCTTAGATGACAAGCCTTTCTAAACTACAACAACGTTTGCTAGATATCGCGACCGACGTCCGTCTTTCTCCAAAACAGAAGTCGAGTTTTTTAGCTTTAGAGGCGGAATCGTACATTCCTTATATGACCGTATCTCCATCACTGAGACAAGCAATGGATGAAGGCATCATCTGCGATATGTTTGAAGGTCATGCACCGTTTAAACCTCGCTATGTGTTGCCTGATTACGCTAAATTTCTATCGCAAGGCTCAGACTATTTAGAGTTGTCTCCGGCTGATGATTTCGATGATGCGCTGAATATGCTTACCATCATTTACCATCATGTTCCTTCGGTAACGAACATTCCGGTTTACTTAGGTCAGTTAGATGATGTCTTGTTGCCTTACATAGGCGACCTAACAGAGAGCCAGATTTACAAAAAGTTAAAACATTTTTGGATCATGCTGGATCGCACATTGCCAGATGCGTTTATGCATGTGAATGTCGGACCGACAGACAACATTATTTGTCGCACTGTTTTAAAAGTAGATGCGGAGCTCAAGCAGATCGCACCGAATCTCACCTTTATGTACGACGAGACAGTTACACCTGATGATTTACTTCGTCAAGCGACACAGAACATTTGTGAATGCAGTAAACCGCATATCGCCAATTACCCAATGCACGCGAAAGCCTACAACGGCTCACGCTTTGGTATTGTAAGTTGCTACAACTCGCTTCCATTAGCAGGTGGCTCGAACACATTGGTGCGAATGAATTTAAAAGAAGTTGCAAAACGAGCATCAGACTGTAACGACTTCTTAAACAGTGCGTTGCCTTCTTACCATCGATTAATGGTCGAGCTCATAAACGCAAGAAGCACGCACTTGCATGAAAAATCGAACTTCTTTCAAGGCTTTTTGACGCAAGAAGGGTTGATAAAAGAGTCCTATTTCGCGCCAATGTATGGCGTTTACGGCATGGCCGAAGCGGTAAACCTTCTATTTGAAAAAGAAGGGCAAATAGGGCGATACGGAAAAAATGATCGAGCAAATACTTTTGCTCATGATGTTTCAGCAACACTGGCTAAACTGGTGGACTCAACCCCGGTGAAATATGGTTTAGATGGCAAAGCGCTCTTACATGCACAAGGCGGCATTAGCTTAGATCATGATGTTACGCCAGGTGTACGTCTGCCTTATGGTGCAGAGCCAGACCCTGTCACTTATGTACAAGCAACGGCGAAGCATCATCAGTATTATCGTGCGGGTATCAGCGATATTTTGACGATTGATGAAACGGTGAAATCTAACCCAGAAGCGATGTTCAATTTATGTAAAGGGGCACTAAATGCTGGTTATCGTGAGTTTACCGCGAATGTCACTTCAAATGACTTAATTCGCGTGACAGGCTACATGATCAAACTTTCAGATGTCGCGAAACATGATAAAGAAGGTTCGAGAACCAACACGACGTTTCTAGGTGCAGAAGCAGCAAAAAATACCAAAATTTTAGAACGCTCGCCACGTGTGGTGAGCCATGAAGTAACACCGACTTACACGCAGGCATAAGTTCGGTTTAGGAAAGAACAAGATGTCTAGACGAAGTGGAAGCCTTTTGGCAAAAGTCACTCGTATCCTTCCTTTCTCTTGTGTTGATGGGCCAGGAAATCGTCTAGTCATCTTTCTACAGGGTTGTAACTATCAGTGTTTGAACTGCCACAATCCTCACACGATAAACCATTGTAATCATTGTGGTGAGTGTGTGAGTGAATGTTCAGCAGGCGCATTGAAGTTCGACGAAAACAACAACGTTGTTTGGCTTAAAGAGGAGTGCACCCACTGCGATCATTGTATAGAGATATGTCAGAACCAATCTAATCCAAAAATTACTGACTACTCTGTAGTAACAATGCTCGATTTGATACGCAAACATCGCTTTTTCATCAGTGGTGTTACTGTATCCGGTGGGGAATCTACCTTACAACTTCCTTTCATTATTGAGCTGTTTAAAGGGATAAAACAAGATCCTGAATTACGGCACCTCTCTTGTTTCATCGACAGTAACGGTTCTTTAGCGGTTGCTGGTTGGCAGCGTATTCTACCTTTTCTGGATGGCGCAATGATCGATTTGAAAGCGTGGCAGACGGAGACGCATCAGTGGCTAACTGGGCGTGATAATCATCGTGTATTTAAAACCCTTCAGTACCTTGTTGAGCACGAAAAATTGTACGAGGTCCGCTTACTGCATATTCCCCAAAAAAGTGATTTAGATATAGAAATCGTAGCAACTGGACGTTACTTGAGTACTCTTCCTGAATCGGTGCTTATCCGTTTAAATGCCTTTCAGCATCACGGAGTAGTGGGGGAGGCGTTAACTTGGGATATGTGCTCTCATCATGATATCGAACGCTTAAAATCAGAGCTTCGATGCTACGTGAGTAACCCTATCACAGTGCCGACAGTACTCACGTAGTACCGTTGTTTATCTATACTTACGCATCACAGGCATCTAACATGGCGCAGGCGTCGAGTAATTGTTGCTGTAACCATTTTAAAGCGGGATCGTTTAAGCTCGCTTTGTTCCAAACGAGGCTGTAGGCTACCTGTCCGTAATCGAATGGAAGAGCTTGTTCAACCAAACCTTTTGCTTGCATTGCCGCTCTTGCCCAAAGCTTGGAGCATGTGAACAAGTAATCCGAGTGCTGACACATCACCGCAGCTGAACCAAAGTCGGCTACACGCATGGCCAAGTTTCGCTTTGAATGCCTTTGGGTGAGATTTTGCTCAAAATAAGGTTGTGACAGATCTTTATCATGAATACCGATGTGTCTTGCACAAAGGTAACTTTCAACAGATAGGGGTTGCTCAGCGAGTGGGTTCGATGCTCTCATTAAGCAAACCATTTCGTCTTTCAAAATGGTTTTCCAGACCAAGTCTTTATTTTGTGTGGGTGGTTGGCTGAGATCGTGAGGAAGCAACAAAAAATCCACTTGACCTCTTGCTAATGCATCGAAGCTCATTTCCTCTTTCGCATGGACATTCAAGTGCGCGTGATTGCTCAGTTGTTGGGACAGATGCTGTAGAACTGGCGCAAAGAGCTCAAACGAACTTTCACGCATTGCTAATGAAAAACTACCTTGATAGTAAGCCGGATTAAAAGAGCCTTGATGTAATAACCCATTCATACTGGAGAGTATGCCATGGATTGATGGGCCTATATGCAGCGCAAATGCTGTCGGCACTAAGCGAGTGCCATCACGATAAAAAAGGTCATCCTTTAGCGTTTCGCGCAACTGTCCGAGCGTTTTACTGACGCTCGATGGTGTTACACACAAGCGTTCTGCCGCAAGTGTGACGCTGTGAGTGGTTAACAACATATGTAAAACAGTTAGATGTTTAAGGCTTATACGCGAAAGAGCAATGTAGTCCATAAATAGCATGGTTTCTTATGATTTTTGGCAGTATATCAGCATGAAACAAATTTTTACTATTGTTTATCTCGGAAACACGCCTGTTTCTCTTTGAGCTCAATGCATTTAATGGGTTGCATAAGGGTTGATGGTGCTTATAAGTCTAGAAATTTATCTTAGTTTTGTTGGACTTTAATGCTTTCATTTATTCAATTCTAAAGCTTCTATGTAATTTTAATCAATTTGGAGGAGTTGATTGATTTGTACACGAATTAAACTTGTTCCTTGTTAATTAAAATAGATATTGTTTTGTTGATTGTTTGGTGATTTACTCATGATCCCTCAGTAACAAAGGTATAAATAATTAATGGACGACCCCTTTAGTCGACAAAACCCTTCACCATATGTCTTCTTATTATTGGAGACATGCTCATGCTAGAACTTTTTATGCAACCAGAAGCTTGGGCTATTTTCGCCACTTTGTTTGCGCTTGAAGTTGTCTTAGGCGTTGATAACGTCGTTTTTATCTCTGTCTTATGTGAAAGACTGCCGCTGCACCAACGTAAGCTGGCAAGAAACCTTGGTATTGGTCTTGCTGTTATTGCTCGTATTGGTTTAGTGTTTTCAATTTCTTGGATCATGCAACTGACTCAACCGCTATTTTCTTTGGCGAACCATGCGTTTACCGGAAGAGACGTTATCATGATTGCGGGTGGTGCATTCCTCTTGGCTAAAAGCCTGAAAGAGTTGTGGAGTTGGTTAAATTACAACGAGTCGGCTCACTCAACTCACGCCCGTACTGGTTTAGCGGTAGTTCTGTTGCAGATTGTTGCCGTGGATGCTGTATTCTCGATGGACTCGGTGATAACCGCCGTTGGTTTGACAAGTGATGTCCCACTTATGGTCGCAGCGATTGTTTCTTCTGCTATCGTGATGGTCATGACAGCAGAAAAAATCAATAACCTGGTGTCGTGTTACCCTGGTTTTAAGACACTTGCCTTGTTATTCCTCGTTTTGTTAGGTGGTTTATTGATGGCAGAAGGCTTCGAAATTCATATCAACAAAGGTTATGTGTACTTTGCGATGGCATTCGGCTTAATTCTGGAACTTTGTCATATCCAGTTAAAAAACAAACAACGCCCGACTATTAAACGTCTTAGTCCGTTGCGAGTTCATCCAACCAGATTAGAAGCTCGTCAATAATAAAAGATATTGCCGCTCATATGAGCGGCATTTTTATATTCGTCATCACCTATTTTTACTCTCTTTTTATTTTGTTGTCGTTTCGACAAAAAATCGCATTTGTTGTGAGGTTGAAGATTTTTTATATAGACCGCCCAACTAATATGAGTGAACGACAATAATGGATAAAATGATCGATGCGTTAGCAACCCATGGCTACTACATCTGGGATGATTTTCTTTCTGAACAAGAAGTGGATCAATTGCGAGACTGCATTCCAAGTAACTGGAAAAAAGCGCGTATTGGTCGTAATGACGATGTGACTCGTATTGAGTCAATTCGAAGTGACAAAATTCAATGGTTATCACCCAATATGGGGTACGCGGTTACTTCTTACTTAGATAAGATGGAAGAAATACGCCAAGAAGTGAACCGTCACTTGTTTCTGGGGCTTTTTGAGTATGAAGCTCACTTTGCCAAGTACGAGGAAGGGGATTTCTACCAAAAGCATCTAGATTGTTTTAAAGGTAATGAAAACCGTCGATTGACAACCGTTTTTTACATGAACGAATCTTGGACGGAAAAGGATGCAGGTGAATTGGTGGTTTACGATCTAAATGATAATAAGATAGCAACCATCCCTCCTCAATCGGGACGCTTACTTTTATTCTTATCTGAGCAATTCCCGCATGAGGTTTTACCGACCAACGCAGAGCGGTTCAGCATTGCAGGTTGGTTCAGAATCAATGGTGTGCGAGACAATGTACTTGATATTGCAAAATGATTGGTTTGCAACCTGCACAAAATCAGAAAAGGGCGTAGATACGCCCTTTATCGATTAAACATTAGTTGATAGCTCGTAACACTCGGTCATGTTTCGCTCTAGCACTGCATAGACGTCAGAACAAAGTTCTTGTTTAGCGACTTGCTCGCCCATAATCGCGGCGATTTGTGCTTGAGCCATTCGTCCTCGGTAGGGACGGTCCTGAGACAGAGCTTGAAAAACATCGGCAACCGCGACAATACGCGATGGTACATCGAGTTCGTCTCCTGTTTTATGATAAGGATAGCCAGAACCGTCCAAACGCTCGTGATGATTAGAGGCCCACTCCGCTATTTTAGCGTTGGGAAACACTTTGTGTAATGCGAGCTGAGTATCAATTGTATGGCGTTTAATACGCGTATACTCTTGTTTATTAAGAGAGCCTTCTTTATGAAGAATCTCATCTGGTGTTTTTAACTTTCCGATATCATGCACCAACCCAGCAATAAATAACATCTCTTGGTCGTGCTCACAGAACCCAAGCTTGATGGCTAGATACCGAGATAACTCCGCCACTTTTTGCGAATGTTGATAAGTAAATGGGCTTTTTGCGTCAACAATTCGAGCGATAAACATGCCCAAACTATTCATATCTTGGATGGTGAGCTGTTTTTGAAGCCAATCAATGCTTTTAAAGTTTAATCCGATGGTTTCTATATTTTCAGACTCCATCGCGAACCAAAATGTGTCGGTCATAACGAGCTTAACCATTGCCTTAGCCATGTCTGGATTAAACAAAGTTCCAGCGTTTGCCATGATGCATTCTGCAATTAGTTCTTCATGAAGTGTGACAATGTCACAGTGGCAGTTCATGACGTATTTGGAACGCATAAAATCGAGACGATCGGCTAAATAGAGTAGGGCAGCGACCTCTTTTTCAAAAGGCGGTAAATCAAGATATTTTAGTTCACTCCAATGTGTATGGTGGTAAAGAACAGGTGTCGCAAACTGACGTAACAAACGACACTGCTTGAGGCTTCGGTATCCTCTTAAGCAATGTGTTTTTACATCTTGTGGCACCAACTCCTCAAGTAACATTTTATGTTCTTGTGTTTCGGAGACCCCACAATCGTGGATCATCCCTGCGAAGTAGCAAAACTCCGCTTTTTCTGGTTCCCAGTTCATGACCCGAGCACATTGGTAAGCGATGTAAGCGACACGATGGCTATGGTGCGTATCATCAACACCGACATAGTCGAGTGCTCGAGCAACCCAGATAAGTGCTTGTTTCAGATCGACTTCAAAGCCCATGTCCGTATGGGAATGGCAAGAATGATTCATGGTTTATACCGACATTGCTAATTAGCCCACGCTAAACCCAAATCAGAAGGTGATAGGAAAAATTGGGTACGACAGCGAATAGACCCCAAAAAGGTGGGCGTTTAGACATAGTTTTGATTATGGGCGGGATAATAATCCTAGTTGCATAATAATATCACCTGAAGCTCATGGTTAAGAGTCAGATATTTGAACTAAGTATAAGTTTTGAAAGATTATTGTTGCTCTTGTTGACTTATTTGAAAACGACAATAAATCATGATGTAACGCATTCTTATTTTTATTTTTGTAGATCGTGTTCGGGCTCAACCAGAGACACACGGTATTGATGTCTGATTAACAGAATTCATATTGTTGCTTTTGAAGGCAAAAAATAAGAAGACTTCTTCGAGGCTTGCTCTGTAACTAACAGAGTAATAGGGAAAGCAGCTTGTTAACTACATGACAATAGAGCGTCGTTGAAAACATTTTCTCTGTAGCTCATGTCGTTGAGGGAAGATAATAAAATGGTACGGTTTCCCAGCGATGCTAGCCCTTTTAGTGAGATAAGTTTATTGAAAATGTGTGATTGCAAAGTAAGCATAGGTAGTAAAAGTAGCTAGAATGATAGCTCTAAATGAAAAGGATTTCGTATGTTGAAGCATCGTTTATATCGGAGTTACACCGCTGGGTTAAAAATAGCAGCCCTTATCCTTCCTATGCCGAGACCAACCTTGTTTTCCGGCCCTGGTTCGATGAATGAGCTATTAGAATCGATGACCGAGCTGGGATTTAAACGCGTTTTGTTAGTTACCGACGAAGGGTTAGTCCAAGTCGGTATTGTAGATAAGGTGCTTGAGGCTGCAGCACAACTCGATTTACAGTTAGATGTTTTCTCGCAAGTTAAGCCCGATCCTACCTATGATCAGGTAGAGAGCGGTCTAGAGGCTTATCATCGTTTTCATTGTGAGGGCATATTAGCTTTGGGTGGCGGCTCTGCAATGGATTGTGCAAAAGTCATCGCTGCGAAAGTTACCAATAAACGGCCAATAAAAAAATTAGCTGGACTATTGAAGGTATGGCGAATGCCAGCGCCGCTTTTTGCTATTCCAACAACGGCTGGAACCGGAAGTGAAGTTACTATCGCTGCGGTCGTGTCAGATCCCTCCTCACACATTAAAACCCCTTTAATGGATCCAAAGTTGGTGCCACTAATGGCAGCTTTAGATGCGAATTTAATGATTGGTTTACCTCCTAAGATCACGGCTGATACTGGCGTTGATGCATTAACCCATGCTATTGAGGCCTATGTATCGAAAAACGCTACTCAAGAAACGATGGCTTATTCGGTTGCCGCTATTAAACTCATTTTTAAATATCTTCCTAGGGCTGTGATGCAAGGGGATGATGTCGAAGCTCGTCATAAAATGGCTATGGCATCCTATTACGCGGGTTTAGCATTTACCAAAGCGAGTTTGGGTTATGTTCATGCCTTTGCTCACACATTCGGTGCGAGATATGGAATACCTCATGGTATGGCAAACGGATTAGCCTTGTTGCCTGTGCTGCGCTTTTCATTATCAGAGATTGAGCCTCAACTAAGAAAGCTCGATGAGTTGACGGCCGAGGGGCAGTTAGGTAACGCAAGTGCTCAGCATTTTTTGGCGAATCTGGAGTCCTTGTTTTCAACTATTGATATTGAGCAAACCAGTGCGCTCATTCAACGTGAAGATGCTGATGCGCTTGTTGATTTAATTCTGAAAGAGGCGCACTGGAATTACCCTGTTCCCAAGTTCATGAACAGGGAAGAATGCACACAGTTATTGTTAAATATCAGCAAGGCGTAAATTATAGTTTACATGTGTGGTTTTTTATCCTTACACTTTGCTTGATCTTCTGCTAAAGATCCTACAATATCGACGGCAATACAAATATGGTGTTGGTTTCGGTCCGCCGTTGCCCGATCTAATACTGATAATTTCTAATAAAGTGTAAAGATTAATATACAATGAGTCGTTCTAAAGTATTCGGTAGTACGCTAATTATTGCGGGCACTACAATAGGCGCTGGTATGCTAGCGCTTCCACTTGCCTCTGCCGGCATTGGTTTTTCAACTTCAATTATCATCATGCTAGGTTTATGGGCTCTGATGGCTTTCACTGCCTTGCTTATGCTTGAGCTTCATCAACATGCGGAGAGTAGTGCTACACTTCATACTTTGGCGAAACAGATCCTAGGTCTAAAAGGCAAGTGGGTGGCAAGTTTTGCGATGTTGTTTCTTTTCTACTCATTATGTGCAGCGTATATCGCTGGCGGTGGTGCTCAGTTCGGAGACCGCCTTGCACAATGGTTTGACCTCGATATTTCAGGGCCTACATCAACGATAATCTTTACCTTGATTGTGACTTTAGTTGTGACAGTGGGTACCGGTACGGTCGATAAAGTAAACCGAGTTCTGTTCGCGATGAAGCTCATTGCGATGGTTGCGGTGCTTTCTTTTCTTGCTCCAAACGTTACGGAATCTTACTTGTTAAGTATGCCAATCGAACAAGGCCTTGTTGTAGCAGCGATTCCGGTGATCTTTACTTCGTTTGGTTTCCACGGAAGTATACCTGCAGTTGTGAATTACTTAGACGGTGACACTTCTTCTTTACGCAAAGCCGTTATTATTGGTTCGACGATTCCACTCGTTATTTATATCTTTTGGCAAATCGTGACGTTGGGTGTGGTTAGCCAAAGTACGCTTGTTGAGAACGGAGGGTTGAGCGCACTGATTGGTCAACTATCTCAGACAGTACACCAATCAAATTTGGGTAGCATTGTTGGTGTGTTTGCTGACTTGGCATTGTTGACATCGTTCCTTGGCGTGAGTTTGGGTCTATTCGAATTTTTGGGTGATACCATCAAAGGAAGTAACGATAAGCCTAATCGTTTGATTGCGGCACTAGTGACGTTTACTCCACCGCTAGGCTTCGCACTTTTCTATCCTCAAGGCTTTATTATGGCTTTGGGCTATGCAGCGATTGCCTTAGCGATTTTAGCCATCTTTTTGCCTTTGGTTATGGTGATCAAGGTTCGTAAATCGGATGATTTTACTGGGGAGTACCGCGTCGCTGGTGGTCAAGGTGCGCTAGTGATAACGGGCATTGCTGGCACTGGTATCGTATTAGCTCAGGTGTTAATTACGCTAGGTGTGCTTCCTGCTCTAGGCTAGTTGTTTAGAACGTTCTTTGAATAACCTCTAGTTACTGAATCCATCGTAATCAATCAGTATTGTTAGGCCAACGAGTTTTGCTCGTTGGCTTTTTTAATCTGGATCAAATTACCGTAAGATATCCGGTGAAAAAATTGGTAGAAATGTGCTTTTATTTCGTACACTTAAGTTGTGGTATATCGATAATTTAAGTGGAGAAAACCGCTCAAAATACCATTGAATTTGCAACACAATGAGCTTTTCTTGTTTCTCTGCTTTGGTGTGGAGGTGAAGCATGGCGCACCGGAGTTTTTACCTGTTTGCAAAACCGCTTAACGAGCAACTGCAAACGCTAAAAGGCAGGATGCAGGCGCACTTGCCATGTATTGATAGGGTGTCATTTGCAAAATATCACCCAGACCAAGATGTGCTCAAATCATTTGCAGAAAGTGAGTTTGACACTTGGTGTTTAGCCCATCACGAATCAGCATTCCGTAAACTCCACCACCTCAATATTGCCTCTAAAAACGCGGTTCCTCGTATCGTCGAAGACCTTCATGATATTAATCACTGTCCTCGGGTTCAAATTTTACTCAAACACGGATATCAGTCGTCGGCTGCTATTCCTTGTTATGACAATAAAGCTTTTACTGGTTTTGTATTTTTGAACTCCACTCAACGTGATGCGTTTAGTTTAGAAGCGCTGAATGGTCTTAAACCTTATTTCGAAATGATTCGATTTGCGGTTGAATCAGAGACTCAAGTAGTCAATGCGATAGAAACGCTAGCGAACCGAATGCAATGTATGATGCCAGGCTATTCACCTGAGTATTACGCGCATACCAAACGCATGAAGTACTACAGTCAAATTATCGCAACGCAGTTAGCGGATCGTTATCACCTGAATGACGAAATGGTCGAAGATATTGGTATTTTTGCTCAGTTCCATGCGCTCGGTGATAGTCAGCTGCCAGTTGAAATTGCTAGCCGCCGAACAAATTACTCTCAAGAACAAGAGGCGATATTGATTCAACATATTGAGCGTTGTATCGATTCAGCGGATGACATAGTTGCCCGTATCGGAAATCCGGTTCACCCGAGTGTGACTTTGTTTTTGCAGATGGTTACTTATCAGTACGAAAACTTAAATGGCATTGGTTATCCTTATGGTTTAACCAATGATGATATACCAATCGCCGCGCAAATTACGGCTGTCGCAAATGCCTTTGATTTTATGACGACGCACCATCCGTATAGACAAGCGTGGTCCATCCCATACGCATTGTTAGAACTTGAAAAATGGGTATATCAGGGATGGTTATCTCGAGAATGTGTTGATGCTCTGCGAGAGCATCAAGGTTATATAAAGCAAATCATCCACAAATATCCCGAGCACTATACAGGCTTGGGGTTAATGTGAAGAGCAGTAACAAAGTTGAAATGTTGACGAGGAGGAATATTTAAACAATACTGTTTTTATATACAGTAATAAGTTTGGAGGTGAAGTATGTTGTGGGAAACCCTTGAAAGAGTAAACCGCTTACGCCAACAAGCACTTGCAAATCCTGAGTTTGTTGAGTCAGCAAAAGAGCACGAACAAGCACTTCAGGAGCAAGAATACCATTATCAAACTAAGAAAAAGCGTTCAGCCAAAGACAAACAAGGTAAAAAGTCGCTGGCCGATATCTATAAAGAAGTAGAGTTTGGCGCTGACGCTCGTCATTAATGTATTCACTGCGGCATTTTTCATTTCTTCATACGCTGCAGTATTCGTTCAAATTTATGCGAGAGCAGTGGGAGACCGCTGCTCTCGTTGACCTGCCTATAATTTACTAATGAAGTTCAGCAGAGCAAATTATCACTAACACTTAGCAATTCTCTCAATGATCTTGTTGATGTAATGATAATGACAACGGTTTGCATTTGTATCTTTGTTGTTATATAAAACCTCCCTTATTAATCGTTCTGTTGAATAAGAACGGCAAACGTGATCAACGAATGAGAGCTCTGAATAACTGTTATTCGTAAATGGCTATTAGGTGAAGTAGGGATGTTGGAAGCTAAAGCACTCCAGTTTGAGATTGAAGGCAAGTCATTGCTAAAAGCGTTTGATGTGACATTTGAACCCGGAAAAACATACGCTCTTGTTGGACACAATGGTTCAGGAAAATCCACATTGTTAAAGTTGCTGGCACAGCAACAGCCATACACCGCTGGTGACGTGGTTCTGCATGGAACGAGCATTAACGATCTCTCAGCGAAAAAATTCGCCCAACACATTGCCTACTTGCCTCAGCATCTTCCAGTGACCGACAGTATTTTAGGTCGAGATTTAGTCGGTTTTGGTCGTTATCCATGGCATGGTTTACTTGGACGTTTGAGTAAGAAAGATCACGACATTGTTGAAGAAGCAATGGCGATGACAGGCACACTAAAATACGCAGATCGCTTAGTGGACACGTTATCTGGAGGAGAGCGTCAACGTGTGTGGCTAGCTATGCTGTTAGCCCAAAAAACCGAGTATTTGCTTCTTGATGAGCCTTTGTCTGCGCTAGATATCAGCCATCAAGTCGATATGTTGAAGCTTATCTCTAAACTCAGTCAAGAACTGGGCTTGGGCGTTATTATCGTATTACACGACATCAACTTGGCTGCACGATTTTGCGACTACATCGTTGCATTACATCAAGGTGATTTGATTGCACAAGGCAATGTTGAACAGGTGTTTACTGAACCTAAGTTGAGGGACATATATGGGATAGAGATGATGATCTATGACCACCCTGCGGGTTACCCGGTGGCGATGCCAAGCTAAAGGTTGGAATAATGAGCAGTACAAACACTCGACTTAAACATTTCTCTTTCGCTCTCTCACTTAGTGCGCTTTTGGTCAGTTCTTTTCAAGCACTAGCTGACGCATCACCTCGGGTGATGTCGGTTGATTGGACACAAACTGAAACGATGTTGGCTTTAGGGGTCGTACCTGTAGGCGTTGCTCAAGGGCAAGATTACGATGCTTGGGTAAAATCGCCACCGTTACCACCTCAAACGAAGGATGTAGGGTTAAGAACTCAACCCAATATAGAGCGCATTTACGAGCTCAGACCTGAGCGTATTTTTATTGCCCCGTACTTCTCCTCAATGAAGCATCGCTTAGTTGATATCGCCCCGGTTACCACCATTGACTTATATGAAAGCGGGATTACGGATTGGTCGGTACTTACCAGTTTCACTCGGAGGTTTGGTGAAGAGCTGGGAAGAGAGGCGGAAGCAGAGGCGCTTATCCAACAATATGAAAAACGTTTGTCTTTATTAAAACAGCGTATAAATAAAGGCCAGCCGCCACTTCTAATGATTCAGTTTATGGATACAAAGCACGTACGTGTTTTTGGTCAAAATAGTCTTTACTCCCAGGCTATCGAAAAGATTGGGCTGAGTAATGCATGGAATGAAAAGACGAATAGCTGGGGCTTCAGCCTAGTTGGCATCGACAAGTTAGCTGGCATAAAAGCTCAAATCGTTATCGTAGAGCCATTACCTTATGGTGGAGCGGAGCAGCTCTCTCAAGACCCATTTTGGCAATATGTTGTTCAACAATCTGGTGAAAAGGTCATGCAAGTCGCGCCCGTTTGGAGTTTTGGTTCTATGCCTTCAGCCCTCCGTTTCGCAGAGTTAGTTACGGCGAGTAAGGTCGAGGAGTTAACACAATGAAAACGATGCCTTTAAGCTTTGTGGTGTTACTTTCGGCATTTACCTTTTCTATTGGTGCTTTCCAATTGTACCAAGTAAGCTCATTTTCGTTGGCTCTAATCAGTTTATGGGAGCCTAACTTTCAATCTATCGATTCTGTTTTACTTCACTTTAGCTGGTGGCCTCGAGTCTTCACCACGATTATATCTGGTGCTGGATTAGCGGTTGCTGGGGTATTGATGCAGCAAGTGCTGCGTAACCCTCTCGCTTCACCCACGACACTTGGTGTGGCGAGCGGTTCAAGTTTTGCTTTGATGTTAGCTACGCTATTCGCACCTTGGATGTTGGATATCGCGCCTAATTTGGTTGCTCTCATCGGCGGTGTGATATCGATGGGGTTGGTGATGCTGTTGTCATGGCGACGAGCGTTATCTCCAACGGTTGTCGTCGTTTCTGGGTTAGTGATAAACCTGTACTTTGCATCATTAAGTACGGTTATTCTGATGATGAATACCGAAAAGCTGAATGGGTTAATGATATGGGGAGCGGGTTCGCTTGTTCAGAGTGGATGGGGAGATTTCTCGTATCTTGCCCCTCGAATCGCACTTGCTACGATCATTGCATTTGTGATTGCAAAGCCGTTAAGTCTGTTGGAACTCTCCGAGCAAGGTGCCAAGAGTTTAGGTGTCTCGTTAGCTAAGTTGCGTTTTGTCTGTCTTGGGCTTGCGGTGTTAATCACTTCTTGGGTGGTTTCTGCGGTAGGAATCATCGGTTTCATCGGGTTAGCGGCGCCAGCGATTACTCGATTGATAGGTATCAATAAAATCCAGCATAAGCTTTGGGTATCAATGCTGATTGGTGCCATGTTATTGACTTTAACCGATTTGGTTATTCAGCAACTGCCAGGGCTAATGGCGAGTTTTATACCAACGGGAGCTGCAACCGCTGCACTGGGCGCTCCGCTACTGTTATGGCTGTTACCTCGCTTATCACAAAAGACGCAGGGCCATACTCAAACAGTGTTAACTCGACATCGTGAACATGTTTACAAGCTAAACCCTAAAGCGATCTCATTGGCGTTGATCGGCACGTTAATTTCTGTTGTTCTTTTTGCCACGGTTGCTGTGCAAAATGAAGGGTGGGCAAACTTATTTGCTAGCCAAAATTGGATTTTTTTGGAGTGGCGCGCACCTAGATTATTTGCAGCAGCAATTGCGGGGGCAATGTTAGCGATTGCTGGAACCATGATTCAACGCCTAAGTGGAAACCCAATGGCAAGTCCTGAAGTGATCGGTATCAGTTCAGGGACAGCAATGGGATTGATCATCGCGATGTTTACTGGGTTTGGTTCGTCAATTTTCACTCTTTCTCTAGGCGGGCTCGTAGGTGCATTAGCGACGGTATTAGTCATTGTGCTGCTAAACCGTAAGTCAGGCTTTCAGCCGGAGCGTATTTTGTTGACTGGTATTGCGATAACCGCACTGATGAATGCAATACAGAGCTTTATTCTAGCCACTGGTGACCCAAGAAGTTATCAAGCATTGGCTTGGTTGTCTGGGTCTACCTACTATGTCTCGGTTGAAACGTTACTCCCATTGTCTTTATCTGCGCTTGTCTTTATAGGGTTGAGTTTTCTCTGCGTAAGATGGCTAGATATTCTTCCTGTCGGTGCCGCTTCCTCTAAAGCACTTGGAATTCGAGTTGATCGTTCACGCGCAATACTGCTTCTTTTAGTTGCTTGTCTCACGGTCAGTGCGACATTGGTTGTTGGCCCGATTAGCTTTGTTGGGTTGTTGGCTCCGCATTTAGCTCGCTTATTTGGTTTTAACAAAGCGTCACAACACATGTTATGCGCCGCGATACTGGGGGCAGGGGTGATGTTGTTGGCTGATTGGTTGGGACGACAGGTCCTTTACCCGCAAGAAATACCAACAGGGCTTATGGCGTCTCTCATTGGCGGTTTGTATTTAATGTGGGGTTTACGCCGCTTATAGAGATGAGCTAAGCCTCAACCAAGAAAGTACTTATACAAATAAGCACTCGTAGTGGCATTCGGAACCTATGCGAGTGCTTTATGCAAAACCTCTGGTTTGTCTTTTACGGAAACAACTGGCGATGCCGTAACTCGCTTTTCTTTCAGCGGTCGCTGAATTCACGAAGGGTTGGTTTGGCTGCCGACAAAAAGGAGAAGAATATGACTCGGCAGTTTATGCTGACACCAACGTCAATGGCGATTGTATTAGCTTTATCAACGCCAAATGTCTTGGCTCAGGAAGATGAAAATATAGTTGTGATTGGACAGCAGCAAGACAGTGCAGTTGGTCCTGATTTTAGTTATCTTGGAGCGAAGAGTCGGGCAGCGACAAAAACTGATATTGCCATCAATGAGACTCCAAGAGCGGTGTCTGTTGTTACGCGAGAGCAAATGGATGATCGTGCCTCTATTAGCGTTTCTGACGCGCTACAGTACACACCAAGCATTCAAACTAACTATTTTGGCGAAGATAACAAGCAAGATTGGTTTATTATTCGTGGTTTTAAACAGGCGAACAGCGGGTTGTATCAAGATGGTACCCGTTTATATTCTTCTGGCTTCTATAGTTGGCAAATAGATCCGTTTGCGTTAGAGAGGGTTGAAGTTTTACGTGGTGCAGCGTCTGTTCTTTATGGGCAAAACCCTCCAGGTGGGGTTATCAATGTTGTCAGTAAGCGACCTCAATTTGATGGGGGGTCAGGACTTGTATCTTTGGAGTACGGTTCTGAAGACCGTAAACAACTTTCTCTTGACGTAAACTCTGAGGTGAGTGAGCAGCTAGCTTTTCGCTTTCAAGGGTTAGCGAGAAAAAATGGGACGAGAATTAGTGGTGTAGAAGCAGAGCGCATTCTTCTCTCTCCATCGATGACGTACAAATTTAATGAGACGTCTGAAATTACCTTTCTAACGAGCTATCAAAAAGACGACTCAGATCCTTATCTGCAATTTTTGCCAGTTGAAGGAACGTTAACGCCAAACAAAAATGGAAAGATCAGTGATAGTTTAGCGATAGGCAATCCTAACTGGGAGACGTTTGAGCGTGAGCAGGTGTCTTTAGGGGCTTTGTTGCTTAATTCGGTGAGAAGACATGGTAGCCCCATGTTGATCAGTTCTTAAACAACATACCGAGTTTCA
>NZ_JAWPOT010000208.1:0-768 GCF_033344415.1 Vibrio sp. 1727 | reverse complement strand
TCTCTTTCACTTTGCTCGATGGAGAAGGTAAAGAACAGAAAGTCAACGGTGTTCGTCTTGGCGCAATGGCACTACTTGATGACAATGGCTATGTGAAATGGAACGGCCAGCGTGGTGACGCAGTGAACTATTTGCGTCAGCCAGAAAATGGTCCGACAGCGAGCGCATTCACCAACGGCGAATTGGATTCGTTAGTTATTGATCCATCGCGTGGCATTCTTTTAGAACAGCTA
Source organism: Vibrio sp. 1727 (assembly GCF_033344415.1). Lineage (NCBI taxonomy): Bacteria > Pseudomonadati > Pseudomonadota > Gammaproteobacteria > Vibrionales > Vibrionaceae > Vibrio > Vibrio sp. 1727. Next base: position 535 of record NZ_JAWPOT010000208.1, on the reverse strand, counting down.
GCGAACTCGCCAACGCTGAAAGATCGTCTAAATGCGGGTGGCGTAGTTGGCCAGATCATCCTTGTTCTATTAGCGATTGGTTTGATTATCGCATTGGTTCGCGGTGTGTCTCTTTTCATTGCTCGCCAAAAAATCGCGAAGCAGCTAAAGAATCCAACCAAAGCAGAAGATAACCCTCTAGGTCGCGTTCTTTCTGTTTATCAAAACGACAAACATCGAAGTGTCGAAGCATTAGAATTGCGTCTACTTGAGGCGGTGGTTGATGAGCAAACGCACCTTGAAAAAGGACTATCGATGCTCAAACTGCTTGCAGCGCTGGCACCAATGTTAGGTCTGCTAGGTACGGTAACGGGCATGATCGAAACATTCCAAGTGATCACTCAGTTTGGTAATGGCGATCCAAAAGTCATGGCGGGCGGTATTTCGATGGCGTTGGTGACAACGGTTCTCGGCTTGGTAGCCGCAATGCCACTGCTTCTGGCGCATAATGTGCTGAGTTCTCAAGCCGAGAGCATTCGCAACATTCTAGAAAAGC
>NZ_JAWPOT010000207.1:0-768 GCF_033344415.1 Vibrio sp. 1727 | reverse complement strand
CGCGTTTTCCTCCTTTTTGTTTACGCAACGGAGAGATTGAACAAAAGCTAGCGGCCAACTTCCACCTAATCGAAAGCGCACCCGTTACCGACAGCGTTGATGTCTTCAAAGGCAAAGAACAGTGGATGGTGTGGCAGAAGAAATGAGGTCATGGCGATTCAATCTGACATTGTTGGTGATCTTTAGTTGTCCAATTACCTATTAGTCGTTTAGCAGTTGACTCATTTTTGGATTAGATATGGAGACATAGATTATACCGAATAGACACCTTGCTATCCTCGAACTCCATTGCCTAGACTTTAATCTGATTACCCATGCTAAACGAAGGTATTCTTCATGAAAATAATGTCTAAATGTAATGTGTTCGTTATCTCTTTATTCACTTTGGGGCTTTTAGGCTGCGCAAGCACGAAAGACAATATGGTGGCCAAAGGGTTTCCTGTTCAATATGCAGAGGGTTTTGATGACGGGTGTCACAGTGGATACAAAGCGGCTGGAAGCTTGTTTGATGAATTTAAGAAAGACATTTCCCGATTTAACTCTGATAAAAAGTATGCTCAAGGTTGGTCTGATGGATTCAGACAGTGTGAGAGTGAACAGGAAGCAATTGAGCGTCAAACCCGAATAACAATAGAGCAGCAAAAACTGATTGAACAACGCAAAGCCAATGAGCGCTCAGAGACATATCTTCTTGAAAAACATGCACTAGAAGGAGTCGATGCAAGCGGACTTGAGAGTTTAACCCCCAAGTAGCGGTGGAGTATTGTG
>NZ_JAWPOT010000206.1:0-770 GCF_033344415.1 Vibrio sp. 1727 | reverse complement strand
GATTGTTGGAAAACATCATTCGATTTTCTGTGACCGAGGCTATGTTCAATCCCCTCGATACCAACAATTTTGGGATGATTTAAAAATGGGTAAGCATAAGCGCGGTACGTTTGAGCGTCTAACCTCGCAACGTGAAAGACTGGTACTTGAAGCCAGTTACTTTCCCATTGAATCTGAACACGGACAAATTGAAAAAGTAGTCAAGATCGCGTCAGACGTGACACAACAGAGGCTAGAATCAGAGCAAAAAGAAGCCATTTTGAATGCGTTAGATCTGTCTCTCGCCACGATTGAGTTCGACCATGAAGGATACATTCTGACCGCCAACCAAAACTTCTTAAAAACCTTGGGATACGAGTTGAGCGATGTTCAAGGAAAACATCACAAACTATTTTGCTTTGACGATTTTTACCAAGAAAATCCCGGCTTTTGGAAAGATCTCGCCGCCGGCCAGTTTAAGTCCGGACAATTTTTAAGGCGTTCAGCCTCAGGTGACAAAGTGTACATTGAAGCCACTTACAACCCCATCTTCGATCCGTTGGGCAACGTCATCAAAGTCGTCAAATTTGCATCTGACATCACTGATAAAGTTCAAAGGGATTTAAACATCTCTCAAGCGATAGCCGACTCTTCTTTTATCGCGAGAAATGCCAGCGAAGAAGCTACATCAAACTTCTGCGGCGCAGAACATTCTCTTAATGAGTTTCGCACCATGATTGAAGAAGTACTGAGTACCGTAACCGCTTGTGACGATAAAGTTCAAGAGCTAT
>NZ_JAWPOT010000205.1:0-770 GCF_033344415.1 Vibrio sp. 1727 | reverse complement strand
GGCACTGATCGAAACCGGTATTACATGGTTTTGGCCTACATGGCGCTTCAAAACGCTCATTGTCGAGAAAGACATCCACGCTCTAAAAGAAAAAGGCGCGAAAGGGAAAGGCGTATTGTTGTGTTGTGTGCACGCTCTTAACTTAGAAATTACCGCGCGAGCTTTTGCTGTTTTAGGTGTTGCGGGTTATGGCGCATTTCGTCCTCACAACAACCCAGCGTACAACTTCATCCAATATTGGGGGCGCACGCACAACGGCAACAAACTTATTGATCGCAAGGATGTGAAAAAGATGATTCGTGTACTGCGCAGCGGCGAGCGTTTGTTCTACTTACCTGACCACGATTACGGCCGCAATAAATCGGTCTTCGTGCCGTTTTTTGCCATTGATGACGCTTGTACAACAACCGGCACCAGCATTTTAGCCTACACATCAAAATGCGCGATCATTCCAGGTTCTGGTTTCCGCAATGACGAAGGCAAATACGAAATCATCGCTGATAAGTGCATTGAAGCCGATTACCCACAAAAAGATGAAGTGGCTGCGGCGGCTTATATGAACAAATACGTGGAAGAAGTGATTTTGCGAGCACCTGAGCAATGGATGTGGCTACACAAACGCTACAAAACCATGCAAGATGAAAACGAGCCCAAAGGCATTCGCTACAAATAAATCGCAAAAGAAAAGGTATCCGATTGGATACCTTTTTTATTAAATTCGAAAAGTGGGAAATTAGATGCCGTATTCCGCGCGGTATGCTTTCACCGCT
>NZ_JAWPOT010000204.1:0-771 GCF_033344415.1 Vibrio sp. 1727 | reverse complement strand
TGTTTCCAAACCCATAACCTTTAGGGCCGTAGTAACCAGCGTTGTTAATCAAAAGGTCGATAGGTGGCAGGCTCTGAGCAAGTAACGCGATTTTTGCGTAATCAGTAACATCCAGTTCATGCAAGCTCAAAGAGGAGTAACGTGCTCTCAAAGCTTGTAGTTCGTCACTGTCTGTGACGTTACGGCTAGTAGCGTGGACGTTCCACCCGCGTTCAAGATAAAGCTCTGTCAGACTCAAACCAATACCACGATTTGCGCCTGTGATAAAAACACAATGGGCCATTTTTAACTCTCTGTTAAGACTCGTTATCGAACTATTGTGTTAGCTGAGTGCGACAAAATCAACTAACCACCATGCACTAAACAACAGGGATATAAATACAGAGATAGCACAGAAGGAACCAAACAAAGCGCCTAGGACCGTAAATGTCGTTTTCTTCATCGTTGGAGTATGAAATTTCATTTTTAATGAAAATCATTATCAATTAAATTAATTTCTATTCAACCTTTGTAGTTGGTAATATTTCACAACGTTGTATGAAAAGAATGTCTCATGTTGCCACTGATATACCACCCTATATACTCAAAACTTGAATTGCCTGTAGGGCACCGTTACCCAATCATGAAGTATCAATATCTCTATGAAGAGGTACGTCGCGGTGTGCAAGCTGAGTGGGTACAGTTTTTTGAACCACAAGCGCTGTCAATTGAAGCGATCAAGCGCGTGCATGATGCGGAGTATGTTGACTTACTGGCACAAGGTAATATGCC
>NZ_JAWPOT010000203.1:0-771 GCF_033344415.1 Vibrio sp. 1727 | reverse complement strand
ACTACCACGAACACAACACCACCTAAAACCGATGTCCCCATAGCAATTTGTAGCAACTTACGAATGTTATCTTGATTTCGTGCGCCATGGTTGTAGCTCACCAAAGGCTGCATACCATTGGCAATGCCTTCCGCCACGAGGTAATAGACCGTCACAATATAACCTAAAATGGCGTAAGCGCCGATCAAAAGCGGGCTGCCGTATTTTGCGAATAACACGTTGTGCAGAGCTACCATCGTAGATCCATAAGCGTACATAAAAAAGCTGGATGTCCCGATAAGCACAATTTTAGGAATAGCATCCAATTGCACTTTCAACTCTCTAAATGTTAGACGTAACTTCGCTTTAGAAGAGAAGAAGTAGCCCACACCTAGCACGGTGACAACCATCTGTGCCAATGCGGTCGCAATAGCCGCTCCTGTTAGCTCCCAGTTCATCCAAGCAATGAAAACATAGTCCAACACAATGTTAATGATTGCACCTATCACCATCAAAATTGTGGCTAAGTTAGGGCTGTTGTCGTTACGTAGCAAGAATGGAACCGCAATAGAGCCAAGTGAAAAAATACACGCGACGATTAGTATCTGGAGATATTGCAAGCCCAACTCGTACACTCGCCCCTGAGCGCCTTGCCAACGAATAAAGTCATCAGCAAAGAAAAACAGAATCGTTGCGACAATAGGCATCAGGGCCAACAAAAATAGCAAGCCTGTGGTTAAGACCCGTTTCGCACCTTGTTGATCTTGCTCTCCTTGCTTGATGGAAGTCAGG
>NZ_JAWPOT010000202.1:0-774 GCF_033344415.1 Vibrio sp. 1727 | reverse complement strand
AGCTTTTGACTACCAAAAGTGACAACGTCACCCTCATTCAACCATTGATTCGGCTCAAATGCCTCAGTTAGAGGGAAACCGAACATTTTGCTTTGCCCTTCCAAACCTTGTAGCCAGAAGTTATCCGCTTTGTGCGGACCAACGATTTCTGTTCCGCCTAACAGCGCTGATAATGGCTCAGTACCGCCAACATGATCTAAGTGACCATGGGTCAATACCAATTTCACCACATCAACACCCAGCTCTTTGATGAGCATTGCAAGCTGTTTTTCGTCACCGCCTGGGTCAACAACGATGCCTTTCATCGTTTCGTCACACCACACGATAGAACAGTTTTGAGAAAAAGAAGTCACTGGGACAACTTGGTATTTCAGAGCCATAGATAACCTATTACCGAATAAATTTGCGTTAAAACTGCCGCAACTATGACACTAACCCTAGGCGACTTCAAGACTTACGCCAGCCCTAAAATAAGCTTACCAACTGCGTACTGCACCCGTATCAATGTGGACAAAGTTACTGCCCGGATAGTATCCAACACCACCAGCCTTCAAACTGATTGCCGCATCGCGTACCGTAGACAGCTTTACACCATCGAGACGAAAATCAATCGCCTTCCCTTCCATGTGTAGACTCTTCTTAGCAACACCAGTAGAACCGCTGCGCAGGGACGCATTGGTCACAGGAGAACGGTAGCCAGAAATCACGATAACTTCGGATTCAGTACCGATGAGCTTTTGAATTTGGCTGATTTGATCGAACAGACGTTTATCC
>NZ_JAWPOT010000201.1:0-775 GCF_033344415.1 Vibrio sp. 1727 | reverse complement strand
ATGACAACGTTCAACAATCGGCAGAAAGTGGTAAGGTGACAACACGCCGTAAATCGGATGACTCCAACGCGCGAGCGCTTCATAACCAAGCACCTCACCACTTTGCGCATCCACTAGCGGTTGGTAATAGTTTTTCACTCGCCCTTCACCCAACGCGAATAAGAACTCTTGATCCTGCACTTCAATGGGTTGAATAAACGTCGCCTTTTTGGTTTTTTCACCTTTCATTAGGCTCAGCAATTCAACCACTTGGTTTTCGTCATACGGCTTAGGCAGCTTCCCTAACACCTCAAAGCTAAACCCTTCGCACATGGCTCGCACCGCAGAGATGATGGTCAGCTCCATCGCACTGACTAACACAACTTGTCCTTGGTATTGAATCTGATCGAGCATTTCCATCATGTCGATGCCGTCTTTTCCTGGCATCTGGATATCGCAAAAAATCACATCAAAATGCTGACGTTGCGCACATTGAATCGCATCATCGACACCGTTGAAGGACGTTACTTGCGCGCAATAGCGATTCAATATCTGCGTAAGTATTGTGGTTTGTAGTGGATGGTCATCAATCACCATCACATTAAGCTGTGTATTCATTCATCTCTGCCCAATAGTCTATATTGTCGATCTCCTGCTCGATTCGTAAAATTAACTCCGCTGCTCGCCTGTCAAACTCCGCCGCGGTGACTCGCTCTGCCTCAATGCAAAGCTCAGTCAGCATGCTGATTCCAATTGCCCCAACTGCACCTTTGATGCCGTGGATAACCCGTTTTTT
>NZ_JAWPOT010000200.1:0-775 GCF_033344415.1 Vibrio sp. 1727 | reverse complement strand
GACCAACACTTCATGCATGTGACGACCGCTCATTGACTGCGCAGAGTAACGAGCAACAAGCAATAGGTGCTCAAGGGATTGGTGGGTGATTTTAGGGTCAACCATCACGGCTTTGCTGTCGAGCGACAACATAATCCCAGAGAGTTCGATTTTGTAAGAGAGCTGATTTAACAGTCGGTTTGCCGCTTCCAACGCGTCGCTGTGACCGCTTGCGTTGGGAAGAATGACGATGAACTCATGCTCACTAATCCGACCAATTTGGTGAGTGCCCAAATGGTCGCGCAACAAAGTCGAGATGTACTGGATCGCCTCATCAAAAATCAGGTGTCCGTACACTTCAGCGATTTGCTTGAGGCTCTTACTTGTGATGTAGATGAACGAGAAGTGATTCGGCTGGTGTTTCACCAACTCTTCAAGTGCACCTAAGATCACTGGGCGATTACAAAAGCCAGACACAGGATCAAAATCGGTCAGCTTTTGAATCATCTCAGCTTGTTGTTTGTTTTCACTCAAATCTTGCAACAGCAGCATCAAGGCGGTGTGCCCGTTGTGCTGAATCAGTGTTGCTTCTATTAAACAATCGATGGTTTCGCCATGGCTGTCTAGCATCTGTGCTTCAAACTGATTGCGGCCATGTTGAAGCTCTCGATACATTGCATCAACACGACACTCATCCGCAGTCGTAGGGCAGAGCGTGTCTAATGGCTGCTCAAGAAGGTCGGACTTTTTATAACTCAGTAGTTCAAGCGCTCGATGGTTGGCGTCGACGATTTCA
>NZ_JAWPOT010000199.1:0-775 GCF_033344415.1 Vibrio sp. 1727 | reverse complement strand
GACAACAACTTTATCCGTATTTCTTCTCCGTTTGGAAAAGATGCTCTTATTCTCAATTCGTTCGAATATAGAGAAGGGATCTCGGAGCTTTTTTCATTGCGTGCTAAAGCTTATTTTAATGATCAAAAAAATGAGCTCAATGAAATCGTGGGTAAAGAAGTAACGATTTCAGTGGAAAATAGTAGTCGTGTTTCTAAAAGTCCGCGTTTTTTCCATGGCATTGTCTCTGCTGCAAAGCTCGAAGGCCAGAGAGTGATGAATTCTCATAATGGAGAAAACTACAAAAATATTGAAATTATTGTTGAACCGAAAGTTAAGTTCGCAGCGTACAGAAATAATTGTAAAATCTTTCAGAAGAAAAATATAAAAGACATTATTTCCGAAGTGCTTTCAGAGCATGGTGTTGCATTTAAATTTGAACTAAAAAATACGTATCCCCAATATTCCTACAAAGTTCAGTATGAAGAATCTGATCTTGCTTTTGTTCAGCGCCTCCTAGCCGAAGAAGGGCTCTCTTTTTGCTTTAGTCACTCTAAATCATCCCATGTCCTAGATATTTTTGATGATGTAAGCTTTTACAAACCCAGTCCTGAGTTTATGGTCGATTTCGATACAGGCAGTTCAGAGTCGAGTCACATTTCTGCTTGGAACGAAACACAAGTTTTAACGACTAAATCAAGCCAGAAGTCTGGCTTCAATATGCTAAAACCAGCCTCACAACCCAAAAACGTAGCTGCTGGTGATACTGCACTGTTTACAGTACCTGCGAGTGAGT